>CAXBKM010000134.1:0-5716 GCA_963976265.1 uncultured Maricaulaceae bacterium | reverse complement strand
TGCCTGTCGCCGAACCATCACAGACCTCAGCCATGCCGATGGCAATCGCCCCGTCCTCGGTCGCATCGGCATCACAACCTATCGCGATGGACTGCGCTCCCGTTCCGGCAGCACCGGCCCCCAGAGCAATGGAATCAGCACCGGATGCCAGTGCATAATATCCCGCCGCCAAACCGTCAGCCGCTGTCGCCCGTGCATTATTGCCCAGCGCCGTTGCCCCGCTTGCACTGGCCGTTGAACTCGATCCGACGGCCGTTGAATTGACGCCGGTCGCGGTCGCTGTATTTCCAAGGGCCGTCGCGCTGTTCGCCGTTCCCGTCGTCGACCCCGTCCCGCATTCGGTTGAATTTGAACCCGTGCCGGCCACACAGCCGGCTCCGGCGCCGGCTGGCGCACTCACATCGGGCGTTTTTCCGCCAGCCGTTTCAATCAGCCCTGTCTCGTCGGGCACATCAGGCGTCAAGACGACGTATGGGATGGTTTCAGCGTGGCGATATTCCTGAAACGCCTTGGCAAGCATCGCGAAATCCGGCAACCATGACGCGCCATCTTGATCTGCATCGGCCGACGGTGACAGCAGCGCCAAAGACAGCCCAATTGATATAAAGCCGGTATATTTGAGGTCATTTGACATGGTGATGTTCCGCATTTTTCCAGTGCGCGACGGCGCTCCGTAGCAATCGACAGCAAATGCCGAACGCGTACAGGGTTCGGCCTGCGGCGCATCACCAGCTGATTTGGTTAGGAGAAGGTGAAGCCCAGCCTTGGGAGATCACATCACGCTGGCACATGCTCACGCGCGATCACATTGACTTGGGGTGGGCGGACAAACGCGGTCAATCGCCCTATGTAGATGAATATATGACTGCATCGCGGAAAAGGGACCCCAAAATGCTGATCAAGACCAAGCCAAGCTGGCAGCTGACTGATGCGGATGTTACGCCGCAACATCTGTATATGAATCGCCGAAAAATCATGGCCGCGGGCGGCGCACTGGCGACAACGGCGTTCACCACAGCCTGCTCAGCTCAGGACTCAGGCGTTTCATCCGGCGAGCCCGCCGCGCGCACTGCCGATGGATCGCTGAGTTTTTCCGAAACTGATTATCGCGTGTCCGACGGGGCCCTGACCCCGGAAGATGCGGTGACAGGATATAATAATTTTTACGAATTCGGGACTGGCAAGGATGACCCCGCGCGCTATGCCCATGCCATGACGACCGATCCCTGGTCGATTGAAGTGACAGGCCATGCCGGACGCACGGGGATATTCGCGCTGGAAGACGTCGTGGATTTTGGCGCACTCGAGGAACGCATCTATCGCCTGCGTTGTGTCGAGGCCTGGTCGATGGTCATTCCGTGGATCGGTGTGCCGCTTGGTGATGTCCTGTCGGCGTTCGAGCCCACATCTGACGCGCGCTATGTGGCGTTTGAGACCTATCTCAACCGCGATGAAATGCGCGGTACGCGTTTCCCGGTGCTCGACTGGCCCTATCGTGAAGGCTTGCGGATTGATGAAGCGATGAACCCGCTCGCATTTCTGGCGGTCGGTCTCTATGGCAATGTTCTGCCCAACCAGAACGGCGCACCCATCCGGCTCGTCGTGCCATGGAAATATGGCTTCAAATCCATCAAATCGATCAACAAGATCAGCTTTGTCTCTGAAGAACCGCCAACGAGCTGGAAGCAATCTGCGCCGCGCGAATACGGTTTTTATTCCAACGTCAATCCGAACCGGTCACATCCGCGCTGGAGCCAGTCGAGCGAACGTATCATCGGCGCCGGTCCATTTGCCCGCCGTGATACGGAAATGTTCAACGGATATGGCGACGCCGTGGCGGACCTCTATGCCGGCATGGATCTGGACTCAGAGTACTGATCGCCATCATGCCCGACCGCAAAGCCGTCCTGCGAAGCTTTGGCAAGCATTGGCTCAAACCGCTTGTCCTGATCGCTCTTCTCCTGCCTTTCGTGTGGATTGCCGGGCAATGGATTTTATTGCTGCTGGGCCGTCCCAATGATTTGGGGTTTGAACCGGTCGCTGCGACGCATCATTTTCTGGGTCAGACGGCAATCCGCATTCTTTTGATCTCGTTGGCGATCACGCCATTTCGCGATCTGACCAAATGGGCGCCGATCCTGCGCGTGCGCCGCCGCATTGGTCTGGCAGCTTTCTGGTATGCGCTCTTGCACCTGCTTGCCTATTTCGGGGCCGATCTGTTCTTCTCCCTGCCCAAGCTGTGGGAGGATGTGCTGGAACGCACCTATATCACTTTTGGCATGGCGGCCTTTGTCCTGCTGGTGCCACTCGCCATCACCAGTTTTGATTTCATGATCCGCAAGCTCGGAGCCATGAAATGGCGACGGCTTCACATGGCGGTTTATTTCATCGCCGCCCTGGCTGTGACGCACCATTTCTTTGCTGAAAAAGGTCTGCAACCCGGACCGCTTGTCCATATCGGCATATTGGCGATTTTGCTGGGCTATCGGATCTGGAAAGCATTTGAAACGCGTCAAAAACGGGCTCAAGCCTCGCGCGCATAGTCACCGGATTTGCCGCCGGTCTTTTCCAACAGGCAGATTTCGCCAATGACCATGGTCTTATCGAGCGCCTTGGTCATGTCGTAAAGCGTCAGGCAGGCGACCGAGGCCGCCGTCAGGGCCTCCATTTCCACGCCGGTCGGTCCGCTGGTCTTGACAGTGGCGCGCACGACAAACCCGCTCTCATCGCTCAGGGGATCGACGCGCACTTCGACCCTGGACAGGGCCAGCGGATGACAAAGCGGTATCAGATCCGCGGTCCGCTTGGCAGCCATCACACCCGCGATTTCAGCGACCGAACGCACCTCACCTTTGGGACCGCTGGCATCACGTACCGCAGCAAAGGCTGCCGCGTTCATCGTGATCCGCCCCTCGGCCACAGCGCGTCGAACCGTTGCGGTCTTGTTCGAGACATCGACCATGCTGGCACGGCCATCTGGGCCCAGATGTGTCAGTCTCGAATTACTCATGGCTTTGCGTCTTTCATCCATTGGTGCGCCGCGTCATTGTCAGCCGTGCTGGTTTCAATCCAGCGCGCACCGGTCGCATCGGCTTCCTTCTTCCAGAAAGGAGCCTGCGTTTTCAAGACGTCAATCAGAAAACTGCACGCCTCCAGCGCGTCGCGGCGATGGGCTGATGCACAGGCCGTCAGTACAATCGGATCACCCATGCGCATCTCACCGATCCGATGAATGATCAGGGCGCGCGACAAATTCCAGCGGGCGGTCGCATTTTCAGCGATCTTGCGAAGTGTTTTTTCGGTGACGCCCGGATAATGCTCCAGCGTTAAAATTGTGTCCTCATCCCCGCGAACCTGGCCGATGAAGCTGGCAATCGCGCCATCACCCGCACCGCCAAAGCCGCGCAAATGATCACCGGGGTCAAAAGCGGTCGGCGTGACGAGAATTGTGATCTCGGTATCGTTCATCATTTCAGTTTAGCGCGCTTGATAGGTCGCGGACAGGTGTTCAAAATCGTCCGGCGTGTTGATATTGGTGAATAATCGCGCGTCAGGTGGGGCCGGGATGGCAAGAGCCTGTATGGCGCTCGCGAAATCGCGCACTGAACGTGCTTGACGCGCGTCCTCATTGAGATTTTTGACCCTTATGAAGAGCGGCATTGGCTGCGCGTGGTAACAAGCGGATATCCCCGCCTCCATCAGATCAACCAAACACGCCGGTGTGAGATTTGGCATATCAACCGGAATGACCAGGAACCGGGCCATGCCGTCCTGCGACAGGCCGTCGATAGCCGAGGAAATGGCCCGCGCCGGGCCCGCGCCGGGATCGTTGTCCGCCAATCCATCTGCCTCGTCCGGTCGGCCCAGAATGACGGTTTTCGCCGCGCCCGCATGGCAGAGCAAATCGCGCGCATGATCCAGCAAAGTCACGCCGCCAAGCCGCAACAGCGCCTTGTCGCGGCCCATGCGCGATGCGCGGCCACCGGCAAGGATCAGTCCTGTAAATTCCGGCCTGGATGTCATGGGACGACAATAGGCGCAATTTTTGGCGATCTGCCAACGCTTCCTTTACCGCTGCGCGCTATGGTCGCGGTCATGAAACATCTTGTTTGCCTTCTGGGCGCAGCCGCGCTGATGTCAACGACGCCTGCTTACGCCGCTCCGCCTGCGGGCGACGGACATGGCAGTGCCTCCGGCGGCGAGTCGTCTGAACGCCGCCGCATGATTACCTCGTCGGACGGTTATGTGCCGCTCTCGCCCCTGACGGCCAGCGTCCATGCCGACTTTCGTATGCGCGGCGTGTTGCAGATTGAAGCCGGTCTGGAAATTCCGGACAATCGCTTGCGCGCAAGGGCCGAACGCCTGATGCCGCGCCTGCGCGATGCCTATGTCGCGGCGCTATCGAGCTATGCAGGTTCGAATTACCGTTATGGCGATGTCCCCGACGCAGACCGAATTTCGGCTGTTTTGCAGCAGGCTACCGACACGATACTGGGCCAGGAAGGCGCAGACTTCCTGCTTGGCATGGTCATCATCAATGACAATTGACGGGCGCGCCTAACCAGCAATCTCGTCCATGAATCCGGCAAGTGTCACGTCAAGCTCGGTCACACCGTCGGCATCATGCGTTGCCAGCCTAACCTCGACGCGATTGTAAACATTGAACCATTCGGGATGATGGTTCATCTGTTCGGCTTTCAGGGCGGTTTTGGACATAAAGCCCCAGGCGGCGTTGAAATCCGCAAATTCATAGCATTTCTGGATGGCATCGCGGCCTTCAACCGCACTCCATCCCTTCAGTTTGGCGAGCGCAGCCTTTGCACCAATCTTTTTTGTCATCGCGAAGTCCTTCTTTTCTGAGGTCAAGCTGGCGCGCTTGCTTGCCGTGATCAAGGCGTCAGCCGAAAATTAACGCGTCTCTGCTAGCTTTGGGTCCTGAAAAAACAAGGAAAGGAGGCGACCATGACCCGCTTTCTCATTTCGGAAGACAATCCATCTGGCCGCAAGCTGGAAGACATTTTGCTCGATTTGCGCGCCGACGTTCTCAAACGATGCACGAAAATCTCTGAAGACCACCGACCTGAAGCCCTGCATGTTCTGGCCAATAATATGAAAGTGCTGGAACATCTGACGGCGGCAATCGAGTTGGCTCAGGATTCTACCGTGACGCTGGACCGCGCCTTTGGCCCGTCTGACGCGCTCGATGGTGGAGAGCCGCGCATTGGTGTGGCCTGAATCTATTCTGCGGCCTGCGACCCTGTAAATGACGGTGCCTCCATAGGCTCCAGACCCAGCGCCTCGAACATGTCGAAATCCTCGGCGAGTTCGGGATTGGGCGTGGTCAGCAATTCCTCACCGACAAATATGGATCCGGCCCCGGCCAGGAAACAGAGCGCCTGAAGCTCGCGGCTCATGGTTTCGCGGCCCGCCGACAGGCGCACAACCGAGCCCGGCATCATGATGCGCGCAGTGGCAATGGCGCGCACGAAATCGAGCCCGTCGAGCGGTTGAACATCGCCCAGCGGCGTACCAGGCACGGCGACCAGCTGGTTGATCGGAACGCTTTCCGGGTGCGGGGCGAGATTGGCCAGTTCAACGAGCAGACCAATGCGATCGTCTTCAGATTCGCCCATGCCGATAATGCCGCCGCAACACACATTGATGCCGGCCTCACGGACCAGGCCCAGCGTATCAAGCCGGTCCTCATAGGTCCGGG
>CAXBKM010000133.1:0-5738 GCA_963976265.1 uncultured Maricaulaceae bacterium | reverse complement strand
AAGCCTCTACCGGTGCAAACGCGGACCTTACAGCGACTCAACGTATCGATGCAGAGGCGTCGACCGGCGGCGATCTCGATATCTTTGGCTCACCAGCGTCGCGGTCATTCGAATCGTCCTTCGGCGGTTCGGTGCGGTTTCAATCGGGAAGCTAACCCGCGCGCGGGCCGGGGTCGGTCTGCATTGCCATGATCGAGTGGTTGCGTACGCGCAGCGAAGCCGCTATACGCCGCCGTTCTCGCAAATGCGAAACCGATTTGACGACTTTTAAGACTGGAGAGGCCCGATGGCTGTCCCTAAGCGAAAAACTACCCCGTCGAAGCGTGGCATGCGTCGCGCCCACGACCGTCTGGGTGCTGCCACCTATATCGAAGACAAGGATTCCGGCGAGCTGCGCCGTCCGCATCACATTGACCTGAAATCAGGCATGTATCGCGGCAAGCAAATCCTGACCCCGTCTGACGACTGATTTTTAGGCCACTGGCCTGACGTATTTTGGCGCGCGATCCTTTACCGGGTCGCGCGTTTTGCGTTTCAGCTCTGTTTTCTGACCGGTGAGGGGGTTTCACTGGGACCAAGCCTCGGCTAAACCGCACGCAAATTCACCCCCTCGCCCGGAGCGCACACATGACCGCTATTGTTGATATTCTGGCCCGTGAAATTCTGGACAGTCGCGGCAATCCGACCGTTGAGGTTGATGTCGTTCTTGAAGATGGTTCATTGGGCCGGGCCGGTGTGCCATCGGGTGCCTCGACCGGTGCCCATGAGGCGGTCGAGAAACGCGATGGTGGCAAGCGTTATGGCGGCAAGGGTGTTCGCGACGCGGTTGATGCGGTTGAAGGTGAAATTTTTGATGCACTCGCCGGGTTCGACGCTGAAGACCAGCGCCGCATTGATGATGCGCTGATCGCGCTGGATGGAACCGAGAACAAGGCACGCCTGGGCGCCAATGCGACGCTCGGTGTTTCATTGGCCGCGGCCAAGGCGGCGGCGATCTCGACCAATCAGTCGCTCTATCGCTATGTCGGTGGTCTCAATGCGCGTGTCCTGCCCACACCGATGATGAATATCATCAATGGCGGCGCGCATGCCGACAATCCGATCGATTTTCAGGAATTCATGATCATGCCAACAGGCGCGGAGAGTTTTTCCGAAGCCTTGCGCTGCGGGGCGGAGATCTTTCACGCTCTGAAATCCAGCCTGAAACAGGCCGGTCACAATACCAATGTCGGCGATGAGGGCGGCTTTGCGCCCAATCTGAAAAGCCCCGAAGACGCGCTCGACGTCATTATGAAGTCGATTGAAGCTGCTGGATATAATCCGGGCGACGATGTCGTACTGGCGCTTGATGTCGCATCGACCGAATTCTTCAAGGGCGGCAAATATGTGCTGGATGGTCCCGGCGTGACGCATGACGCGCAAGGCTTTGCCGACTATCTGGCAAAACTCGCGGGCGATTATCCCATCCTCTCTATCGAAGACGGCATGGCCGAGGATGACTGGGACGGCTGGGTCGCGCTGACCGAGACGCTCGATGGCAAATGCCAGCTCGTTGGCGATGATTTGTTCGTCACCAATCCCAAACGCCTGGCGCGCGGCATTGAAATGGCGGCCGCCAATTCAATCCTGATCAAGGTCAACCAGATCGGCACGCTCACGGAAACCCTGGAAGCGGTCGATATGGCGCTGCGGTCGGGTTATGGCGCGGTGATGAGCCATCGCTCAGGCGAGACCGAAGATGCCACGATTGCCGATCTCGCTGTTGCGACCAATTGCGGTCAGATCAAAACCGGCTCACTGGCGCGTTCGGACCGCACGGCGAAATATAATCAGCTCCTGCGTATCGAAGCCGAGCTGGGCGATCAGGCCCACTATGCCGGGCGCGACGCTTTGGCGGTTTAACACCGCTTTTTTTCTTCCCCTTGATGGGGAAGGTGTCGGCGCAGCTTCACCCCTATCTATGCGTCATGCCCCGCTTTATGCGGGGCATCTCAGGGCCTGGCGATCTGATTCCAGAGGTCAATCCATTCGGGATTACCGGCTTCAATCAAGTTGACCTTCCATTCGCGGGGATATTTCTTTAGCCGCTTTTCGCGATGGATGGCCGCTGCGATCATATCGTGGATTTCAAACCAGACGAGGCGTCGGCAATTGTACTGCCGTGTGAAACCTTCGGTCAGTCCATTGCGGTGCTGGAAAACCCGATTGATGAGCTGTGCGGTCACACCGGTGTAGATCGGGCCGCGCTTACGGCTGGCCATCATGTAGACGGCGATAACGCTGTTCCTTGCGATCATCGTCCCAGTTTGCATTAGAGAGATGCCCCGGACAAGCCGGGGCATGACGCGGTGAAGTATTGCGGATTAGCCGAGCGGTAAATGATCTGTCATCCCGGACGGCGAAGCCGATCCGGGGCCTGAGTTAGGACGTGCGTCATTTGAGGTCCCGGATATCGCTGACGCGATTCCGGGATGACAGTCCATGGAAAGCGCTGCTCGGTAACCGTTGATTCACGCTGTTGCGCTTTAGTGTGGCTCGTGGATGACCAAGAGACCTGTGAGAAACGGGCCGGTCGATAAACGGGGTGCCTGCATTCGATGGCTTTCTTCAAGCGCATTTTGCCAACCTTCGCCTTTGCGATGCTGATCGCATATTTCAGCTATCACGCGCTGAATGGCGAACAGGGGGTTTTGAACTGGATCGTTGTCAAGAATCGTATCGCCGAGACCGAGATCGAATTGGCCGCTGCACGCGCCGAACGTCTTGACCTGGAAGCGCGGGCTGAACGATTGCGTTCTGACAGCCTGGATCTTGATTATGTCGAAGAACGATCTCGCGCGATATTGAACGTGGCCCATCCGCGCGACTTCATCGTCAAGACAGACGCGCGCGCCAACCACTAAATCCGGGTTTTGCAAACCAGCTATCCCTTGCCGCAAACCCCTTCCGTCTGATAAGGCGGAGGGCAAGTGAGCGAGGGACGCGAAGTATTACTTCGTGTATGAAATAAATGACTGCCAAGAAACCGTCGAAACGCACCACGACCACAGCGGCGCGCAAGCCTGCGCCGCCCAAGGCGAAAGCGACCAAAGACGATCTGCTCGCCTATTACCGCGACATGCTGCTGATCCGCCGTTTCGAGGAAAAGGCCGGCCAGCTTTATGGCATGGGGCTGATTGCCGGATTCTGCCATCTCTATATTGGACAGGAAGCTGTTGTCGTTGGCGTTCAGGCCGCATTGGAAGAGGGTGATCAGGTGATCACCGGCTATCGCGATCACGGCCATATGCTGGCCTGCGGTATGGACCCCAATGGCGTCATGGCCGAGCTGACGGGCCGCGAGGGCGGGTATTCGCGCGGCAAGGGCGGCTCGATGCACATGTTCTCCCGCGAAAAACAATTCTTTGGCGGTCATGGCATTGTCGGCGCGCAGGTCTCTATCGGGACCGGACTGGCTTTTGCCGATCTCTACAAGAACAACAACAAGGTTTCGGCGACCTATTTTGGTGATGGCGCCGCCAATCAGGGCCAGGTCTATGAGAGTTTCAACATGGCCAAGCTCTGGAATCTGCCGGTCATCTATGTGATCGAGAACAATCAATATGCGATGGGCACCAGCGTCAAACGCGCCAGTTCCGAGACCGAGCTCTACAAGCGCGGAGCCAGCTTTGGCATCCCCGGTGAACAGGTTGACGGTATGGACGTGCTGGCCGTGCGCGAAGCGGCAGCAAAAGCGCGCAAGCATTGTATCGATGGCAAGGGGCCGTTCATTCTGGAAATGAAGACCTATCGCTATCGCGGCCATTCCATGTCCGATCCGGCCAAATACCGGACCCGCGAGGAAGTCGACGATATCCGTTCGCATCATGACCCGATTGAGGGTGCCAAGCAGATGATCCTGAAGGCGAAATACGCGACGGAAGAAGAGCTCAAAGCCCTCGACAAGGAGATGAAGGCGATTGCGGCGGCTTCGGCAGAATTCGCCAAGGAAAGCCCGGAGCCCGACCCGTCAGAATTGTGGACCGACGTACTGGTAGAGGCATAGGTGACCACGCTTCTTGCCCAGTACAATGTCGCGAAAATGCGCGGCGGCAGTGACGATCTCGTCATGGCGGATTTCCACGCGGCCGTGAAAATGATCCACAATATCGCGCACAAATCGCCAGGCTTTGTCCGCCTGATTGATGATGCGGGCTACAAACCCTGGGACGATGACACCATCCTGCCCAATCTGACGGTCTGGGAAGATATCGCCGCGCTGAAGGATTTTACCTATCGCACGGCGCACGCCGAAGTGTTTTCCAAGCGCGACAAATGGTTTGTGCCATTGGGCAAGGCGCACATGGTGCTGTGGTGGTTTGCAGATGATGGCGGGCCGACCTACACGCAAGCGACACGCCGCCTGGAATTGCTGCACGCCAACGGACCTGGGCCCGACGCCTTTTCCTTTGGCCAGCCCTATGACGCGTCCGGCTACAAGACAGGATTGACCCAATGACTCCAGCTGAATTCCTTTCAAATTGGCACACAGCGGTCAAAAAGCGCGATGCGTCGCTGATGGACTCCATCATTGCGGAGGGGTGCGAGCTGCATTCCCCTGTCGTGTGGAAACCGACGACAGACAAAGCCTATCTGATGCACATTTTGCAGGGCGTCATCGATCTGGTCGAGGGTTTTGACTATCGCCGCGAATGGATTGATGGCCATGAAATCATGCTGGAATTTACCGGTACGGTGGCGGGCAAGGGCTTGCTGGGTATCGACAAGATCACACTGAATGCCGACGGTCGCATGGAGCGTCTCGAAGTCCTGATCCGGCCGATGAACACTTATATCGAATTCGCCACGCGGATGCGCGAACACGCGCTCAGCTTTCAAAAGGAAACTGCCTGATGCCTCTCGAACTCTCTTATCTTGTCGCAACCGTCATTCTCTACATCGTGATGATCGTTGTTCAGGCGACACTCGCCAATCTTGAAAACAAGCCCGCGGATATGGCCGGTTCGCGCGATGGGATTACCGATAAAGGCGTCTTGCTGGGCCGGGCGCGCCGTGCCAATGCCAATATGGTTGAAGCCATGTTGATGTTCGTACCGCTGGTTCTGGTTGCTTACATGACCGACAGCCTCAATGAGATGACCCAGCTCGGCGCAGGTCTCTTCCTGGCGGCGCGCATCGCCTATGCACCGATTTACTGGTTTGGAATTCCGTGGCTGCGCACGCTCGTCTGGTTTGCAGGCGTAGTCGGCATCCTGCTTATCCTGTTGCAAATCCTGCCGTTTAGCGGAGCCGCTTAATGCCGATTGAAATCCTCATGCCTGCGCTCTCGCCAACCATGGAAGAGGGCAATCTGGCCAAATGGCTCGTGAAGGAAGGTGATTCCGTCACGTCCGGCATGGTTTTGGCCGAAATCGAGACCGACAAGGCGACGATGGAGGTTGAGGCCGTAGAAGAAGGCGTTGTCGGCAAATTGCTCGTCGATGAGGGCATGGAAGGCGTGCCGGTCAATGCGGTGATCGCCATCTTGCTGGAAGACGGCGAGGATGCGAGCGCGATGGATGAGGCGGGTTCGAATTCCACCCCCTCACCCCAACCCTCTCCCCCCCAAGGGGACGAGGGAGATACGCAAGCCTCCACCTCTCCCACCTCGGGGGGAGAGGTCGCGAACGCGCAGCCGGAGCGGGTGAGGGGGGCGAGCCAGCTCTCAGACCCCGAAATTCCGTCTGGCACGGACATGG
>CAXBKM010000132.1:0-5744 GCA_963976265.1 uncultured Maricaulaceae bacterium | reverse complement strand
ATGGGCGGAAAGGCGCGGTGCGCGCAGGCCGGGCGCTCACAAATCCGGCAGGCCAGACCGATTTCGGCGGGTTTGGCTTCGGTCAGGCCATCGCCATAGAGGACGCGGCTTGCATTTTCCCATTCACAACCCACTGCGACGGCGTAGCGCACGGGTGGTTCACCGCTCCGGCCGGGCTTGCTGACGGCTTTCACGATCGACAGATAGCGACTGCCATCGGGCAATTCAAAGCTCTGCGCGAGATGCTGTTCGGGTGTACGGAAAGCTTCGTAGAGCGCCCATTTCGGACAGCCTCCCCCTGACCGCGCAAAGGGCAAAACGCCGCCGCCATGGCGTTTGGAAATATTCCCGGCCAGATCAACGCGCACCATAAAAAAGGGTATGCCGCTCGCGCCTTTGCGCTGGAGCGTCGTCAGCCGGTGGCAGACCGTTTCAAAACTCGCTTCAAATCGATGGCACAAGCGCGCGTCTTCGGCACTTTTCAGGAAGGCCGCATAGGGCATCAGAAGCGCGCCCGCGAAATAATTGGCCAGGCTGATCCGGTAGAGCGTTCGCGCATCCTTGCCGGCAAAGTCCGGCGCATCGGCCAGACGGTCGATCAGATCACCTTGCTCCAGCAGCGCGATCGCAACGGCCATATGGAAGGGGCGCGCTTCCAGGGGTAGTGTTTCGGACAGCATCAAACGCCTGGCATGGAAGTCGAGTCGTCGCCGCGCGCCGCCCATAACGCTGTCATCGAATACGCGTACGACAACGCCATGCGCCTCTTGGAGATGAGCCTCCAGGACTTGCGCGCGATGGCGGGTTTTCAGCTTGAGGGTCCGCGCCAATGTTTCAGCAGCGCTTTCGAGCTCGGGGAAGTGATTGCGCTGCGCATCAATGGCATCACGAACCGCTTCGGGGGCCGCGCCGACGCCCGCATGGATGCCGCCGGAAATGCGCGACATCATCTCGGCGGCTGCGCCGGTTGATTCGCGATAGGCCTGATGCAGACGGGTGAGGGCCTCGGCGGCGCGTGGCTGGGATTCCGCCAATTCGGTGAGTTCGATCCGGTCGAGCGCGAGCGCGGACAGGACGGGTTCAGCGGCGGCTTCCTCCAGATCGGCCATCAATTGCCGATCGGAATCTTGCGCGAATCCGCGTACATCAATGTCAAAGGTTTCAGCGAGCGCCAGCAGAACCCGCGCGGTGATCGGGCGCTGATTGCGTTCGAGTAAATTGAGATAGCTCGGCGAGACGCCCAGTGCCTCTGCCGCTTCGGCCTGTGTCAGGCCGCGCTCCCGGCGTAAACGGCGCAGGCGTGCTCCGGCAAAAACCTTTTCATGCGTGGGTGTCAGATCAGACATGTCAATAATTTACAACGCAACATCGTTACAAGTGTGAAGAGTATACACCTGCGCCTCTTTCCACGCCAGAGGCTCTGGACGCCTTTTTATAGAGGCGTCACGGTAGGGCTAATTTCCTGGTTCTAACTGGAGGCATCTTATGTCTGGTCACACTTTTACATCCCTCATCCCCGGCGCGGCATCCGACCGCTTTGACAATATCGAGCGCAACTACACCGCCGATGAGGTCGCCAGATTGCGCGGTTCGCTGCATATCGAGCAGACATTGGCCCAGCATGGTGCCGCCAAGCTGTGGGATTTGCTGAAAACCGAACCTTACATTAACGCGCTTGGTGCATTGTCGGGCAATCAGGCGATGCAAATGGTCCGCGCGGGCCTCAAAGCGATCTATCTGTCGGGTTGGCAGGTCGCTGCGGACGCCAACACGGCGGGCGCGATGTATCCTGATCAATCGCTTTACCCGGCCAATTCCGCGCCGGAACTGGCCAAGAAAATCAATGCAACCCTGCGCCGGGCCGATCAGATTGAAATGAGCGAAGGCGGAGCGACGCGCGACTGGTATGCGCCGATAGTGGCCGATGCCGAAGCCGGTTTTGGTGGCCCGCTGAATTGTTATGAAATCATGCGTGCCTTCATCGAAGCGGGCGTTGCCGGCGTACACTTCGAAGATCAGGTCGCGGCAGAAAAGAAATGCGGCCATTTGGGCGGCAAGGTTCTGGTCTCGACCAGCGCCCATGAGCGCAATCTCAATGCGGCGCGGCTCGCCGCCGATGTCGCCGGTGTATCGACACTTATACTGGCACGGACCGACGCGGAATCAGCCACGTTGATCAATTCAGATGTGGATGAACGCGATCATGAATTCATCGATTTTGACGCCGGTCGCACACCGGAAGGATTCTATCGTCTGAAACAGGGCATGGGCGTGGATCACTGTATCAAGCGCGGCCTGGCCTACGCGAAATATGCCGACTTGCTGTGGTGGGAAACGTCGAAGCCCAATCTTGATGAAGCGCGCCGGTTCGCCGAAGCGATCCAGCGTGAATTCCCGGGCAAGATGATGGCCTATAACTGCTCGCCCTCCTTCAACTGGGAGGCCAATCTCGACAAGGCCACGATCGAAACCTACCAGCAGGAACTCGGCGCGATGGGGTATAAATTCCAGTTCGTCACCCTGGCCGGTTTCCACCAGCTCAACCACGGCATGTTCCAATTGGCTTCCGGCTATCGCGATCGCGGTATGGGCGCATATTCGGAACTTCAACAAGCTGAATTCGGTTCTGAAAAGGACGGCTACACGGCCACCCGCCACCAGCGTGAAGTGGGCACCGGGTATTTTGACCGCGTCAATCAGACGCTCTCCGGCGGCCTCGCCTCAACCACGGCGATGGGCGAATCAACCGAAAGCGCGCAATTCGTTGCGGCTGAATAGGAGCGCGGAACATGACGCATATCTCTCCCAATGGTGTTGATCTGTTCGGGGCACTCGAGCCCGGCTATCGCGGTATTCTGGCGCCACATGCCCTGGCTTTTCTGGCCGGCCTGCATCGCCGGTTTGATGCGCGCCGCAAATCCCTGCTCGAAGAGCGGATGGAGCGCCAGGCGCGGCTTGATGCCGGTGACATGCCCGATTTCCCGAAAGACACCGCCGATATTCGCGCGTCCGAATGGACGGTTCGCCCGGCACCGTCCGATTTGAAAGACCGCCGTGTTGAAATCACCGGACCGGTGGATCGCAAAATGGTCGTCAATGCGCTCAATTCGGGTGCGCGCTGCTTCATGGCTGATTTTGAAGATGCGACCTCACCGCTCTGGGCCAATATCATCGAAGGCCAGATCAATCTGCGCGATGCCATTCGTCGCAAGATTGATTTTACCGACGAGAATTCGGGTAAGCGCTACACGGTTTCATCCGATGCCGCGACCCTGATCGTGCGCCCACGCGGCTGGCATCTCGACGAAAAGCATATGCGCGTCAATGGTGTGCCAATCTCGGCATCCCTGTTCGATTTCGGCCTGTATCTGTACCACAATTATGATGCGCTCCTGACGCGCGGTTCGGGTCCGTATTTCTATCTGCCAAAGATTGAATCACGCCATGAAGCCCGGCTGTGGGCGCTGGTCTTCCAGCATGCAGAGGAAACTTTGGGGCTGGAGCGCGGGACCATCCGGGCAACGGTTCTCATTGAAACCTTGCCGGCGGCCTTTGAACTGGACGAGATTCTCTACGAGCTTCGCGATTACTGTGTCGGCCTGAATTGCGGGCGCTGGGACTATATCTTCAGCTATATCAAGCGCCTTCAGGCGCATTCAGATCGCATCCTGCCGGATCGGTCGCAGGTGACAATGACGGCGCCCTTCATGCGGGCCTATTCACGCCGTGTTATCGCGGTTTGCCATCGCCGCGGCGCGCACGCCATGGGCGGCATGTCAGCCTTCATCCCGGTTCGCGGCGATGAAGCGGCCAATGACGCGGCCTTTGAGAAAGTTCGCGCCGACAAAACCCGTGAAGCCACTGATGGTCATGACGGGACCTGGGTGGCACATCCGGGCATGGTCGCGATTGCGCGCGAGGTCTTTGACGAGCACATGCCGGGCCCGAACCAGATCGACAAGAAACTGGCGGCGACCGGATCTGCTGAACAGCTCATCGCGCCATGTGATGGCACGATTACTGAAGACGGTGCGCGTGAGAACGCCGATGTTGCCATTCGCTATGTGGCCGGATGGCTGGCCGGACGCGGCGCTGCGCCGATCAACAATTTGATGGAAGATGCGGCAACCGCCGAAATCGCGCGGGCGCAGCTTTGGCAATGGCGCGTGCACGGCGCTTCGACCGAAAGCGGCATCAAGCTGGATGCTGACTGGATAGGTGAGGCGATCAATCACGCCGAGGCCGGCATCCTTGCCGATAGCGGATATAACCTGTCCGGCCCTGACGCGGTGAAACGCGCCGCCCGCCTCGTTCGCGATCTGGTTCTGTCTGACGACTTTACCGAATTTCTGACATTGCCGGGATATGAGGCCGTGACCGAAGGGCTGCAGGTTTCTATGCGCCTGACTGAATTTGATTAGAGATCACTCCAGACCAGGACCGGGAGTGTAGGTGTGATGGTCGGGCGCTGAAAAAGAGCCCGGCCATCATGCTGATCTGATTGTCACCAATGGAAGCGGTCCATCTAGTGACCGAACAAACAGGCGCGATGCAGGCCCGTCTTGAGCGCGTCGCCGCGCACTTATACGCTGCCCCTATATATATAATGTGTGGCCCGCATCGTTCGGCCCTCTTTTGGATTGAATTGATGACCCAGACTCCGAGCTATCAAGACGCGATGTTTGAAACCGCCGATGGGCTTCATCTGGAATATCGCGATTACCCGGCACTGGGGGATCAAGACAAATTACCGGTTCTTTGCCTGCATGGCCTGACCCGCAATCTGCGTGACTTTGAGGATTTGGCACCGCGTATCGCTGCGCAGGGGCATCGTGTGATCACCGCCTCTCAGCGAGGACGGGGACGTTCAGACTGGGATCCCGATCCATCACATTATCAACCGGCCCATTATGCGCAGGACATGATTGGCCTGCTCGACAGGCTGAAAATCGACACGGCGATTTTTGTCGGCACGTCAATGGGCGGCTTGATGACGATGGTCGTAGCCGCCTTGGCGCCGTCGCGAATTGCCGCTGTTGTGTTGAACGATATTGGTCCCGAGCTTGATCCGGTCGGGATTGGACGTATCCAGCAATATGCCGGGCGCGCCGGCGAGCATGACAGCTGGGCGGCGGCAGCGGCCTATGTGCGTGAAGTCAACGAACATGCCTTTCCCGACGAAACGACAGATGCCTTCTGGCTGGACTTTGCCCGTCGCACGCACCGTGAAGATCCAAGCGGCCGGATCATTCCTGAATGTGATCCAGCCGTGGGAGAGGTCATCCGCAACGCATCCGAGCCCGTTCCAGACCTCTGGCCCCTGTTTGCAGCCCTGAAACCCCTACCGACTCTGCTGGTTCGCGGGGCGATCAGCGATCTGTTGGCCGAATCGACTGTTGCCAAAATGCTCCAGTTGAAGCCCGACATGGCCGTTTCGCGGGTGAGTCAGGTCGGCCACGCACCCTTTCTGACTGAACAGGACGCCTGGCAGGCCCTCAGTCGATTTCTTGAAAAGACCTGCAGGGTTAGGTGATACCGGCGGGGCACTCGCCACATGGGTGCAAGGTGCAATTTCAATTCCCCTCATTGGGGAAAACGTTAAATTTGCCTTAACCTTCCCGATTTCCCGCGCTAAAGTACATGAATGATCTATCAATCCATGGGGGGAGTTTGCACCATGCTACGCCGTCAATATCTTTATGGGGTCGCCGCGCTACTGATCATGCCAGCAGCGACCGCTACAG
>CAXBKM010000131.1:0-5838 GCA_963976265.1 uncultured Maricaulaceae bacterium | reverse complement strand
AGGGCGAGGCTGAAGCCCATGGCGCGATGACGTTTCTCAATACGCGCGTGACCGGTGCCTGGCTGGATGATGACGGCGTGATTCTCGATCTTTCAGACGGCGGGCGCATCAGGACGCGTATGCTCGTCAATGCACTGGGCCTGAATGCCTGTCAGTTTGCCCATGATCTGGGCGAGCCTTTTACCGCAACCGCGCCGAAACCGTATTTTGCCAAGGGCAATTATTTCGCCTTGAACGCCAAAGCGCCATTTTCGCGGCTGGTTTATCCGATGCCGGAGCCTGGTGGGCTGGGCGTACACATCACGATAGACCTCAATGGTCGGGCGCGCTTCGGGCCGGATGTCGAGTGGATCGACAGGCTTGATTATGATGTCGATCCGAAACGCGCCGATGTGTTTTATGATCGGGTGCGCGCCTATTGGCCGGGTTTACCCGATGACGTTCTGGTGCCCGACTATGCCGGGATTCGTCCAAAAATCACCGCGCCGGGTGAAGCGGCTGCTGATTTCCGGATCGACGGACCGGATGTACACGGTGTGCCGGGCGTCGTGCACATGTTCGGGATTGAATCGCCGGGCCTGACCGCATCCATGGCGCTGGCTGATATCGTTGCCGATCAACTCAGCGACAGGCAGAGGCCTGAGGGGTCACTTTAGAGCCCCTCGCGACCCGATGCTTTCCAGTCTGACAGGAAGGCAGCCAAACCCTTGTCGGTCAAATCATGCTGGACCATGGCTTCAAACATGTTGGGCGGAATGGTCGCGCAATCAGCCCCGGCGAGCGCAGATCCTTCGATATGTTCCAGGCTGCGGATGGAAGCTGCGAGAATCTGGGTACCAAATCCATAATCGTCATAGACGTTGCGAATGCGCTGGATCAGGCCCAGCCCGTCCTCGCCAATATCATCCAGACGGCCAATGAAAGGCGAGACAAAAGCTGCGCCCGCCTTTGCTGCCAGCAGCGCCTGATTGACTGAAAAACACAGCGTCACATTGGAGGGATGCCCGTCTTCGGCCAGTGCAGCGCATGCCTTCAAACCCTCCAGGGTCAGTGGCACTTTGACGACAATATTGTCCGCAATTGTGCGAAGCTTCTTGCCTTCAGCGATCATCGCGCTCGCATCGGTGGCGACCACTTCGGCGCTGACAGGGCCATCAATGGCCGCGCAGATGGTTTTCAGGCCCTCGAAGAAGTCACCGCCGGCTTTGGCCACCAGGGACGGATTGGTCGTGACGCCATCAACCAGACCGCTGCGCGCGTGCTCAGCGATCAGGGCGGGTTCAGCGGTATCAAGGAAAATCTGCATCAGTGGCCTCGTCTCGTGTGGAAATGCATCGATTGAATCTGTGTCTAGGCGTGTCCCGTGAAGAAAACGTGACGACAACGCTGCCAGCATTTGGCGTGCAGAGTCGGCGCTGGGCGCGAATCCCTCTAGGAGTGATGCCGATGCCAAAAATCAGCAAAAGGCTTTGATCCTGTGATGCCCGACACCGCACAACACACGGACGATGAGGCCTCGCGCCTCGGCAAGATGGCCAATGCCATTCGCGCTCTTGCAATGGACGCCGTTCAGCAGGCCAATTCAGGTCACCCCGGCATGCCAATGGGCATGGCCGATGCGGCGACCGCGCTTTGGGCACGGCATCTCAAATTCGACCCGGCGGATCCCAATTGGCCTGACCGCGACCGTTTTGTACTCTCTGCCGGGCATGGCTCCATGCTGATTTATGCGCTGTTGCACCTCACAGGGTATGAGGATGTGACGATCGATGAGATCAAAAATTTCCGTCAGATGGGTTCCAAAACGCCCGGTCATCCTGAATTTGGACACACGACAGGTGTCGAAACCACGACCGGACCGTTGGGCCAAGGCATCTCAACGGCTGTTGGCATGGCGCTGGCTGAACGCATGGCTCAGGCGCGTTTCGGCGATGACCTGGTTGATCACCACACGTTTGTCATCGCATCGGATGGTGATCTTCAGGAAGGTATCAGCCACGAAGCGATTTCGCTGGCCGGGCATCTCAAACTCAATCGTTTGATTGTGCTGTGGGACGATAACGAGATTTCCATTGATGGCGGAACCGAGCTGTCGGAATCCGGTGATGTTCTCAAACGTTTTGATGCCGCAGGGTGGACCACATCGCGCGTTGACGGTCACGATATTGTGGCGGTCGATGCGGCGCTCGAAGCTGCCAAGGCGTCGGACAAACCGGTCTTGATTGCCTGCCGTACCACAATCGGATTTGGCGCACCGACCAAGGCGGGCACATCGGGCAGCCATGGCGCGCCGCTCGGCGATGAAGAAATCGCAGGAACGCGCAAAGCCCTGAATTGGCCGCATGCCGCGTTTGAGATTCCAGCCGATATTCGCGCCGATTGGGCTGCGTGTGCCACGCGCGGGCAGGCGGCCCGGGCTGAATGGACGGCACGCCTCAATCAGTCATCCCGCCGGAGCGAATTTGAAACTTCGCAGGCGCGTACTGCCCCGCAATCGGTATTTGATGCCCTGGCGGTCTATCGCAAACAATTGTGCAGGGACAAACCGGCCCTGGCGAGCCGAGCCTCATCGGGCAAGACGCTCGAAGTCATGATCCCGGCCATGGGCGCGCTTGCCGGGGGGTCTGCTGATCTGACGGGGTCGAATCTGACCAAGATCAAGGACCAACCGCTTGTGACGCCGGACGATTATTCGGGTTCCTATATCCATTTCGGCATTCGCGAGCACGGCATGGCGGCCTGTGCCAATGGTATGGCCCTGCATGGTGGCTTCCGTCCCTATGTCGGAACTTTCCTGGTGTTTGCCGATTATTGCCGCCCGGCCATCCGCCTCGGCGCCTTGATGGAACAGCCGGTCGCCTATGTGTTTACCCATGACTCCATCGGATTGGGCGAAGACGGACCGACCCATCAACCGGTAGAGCATCTCGCCTCCCTGCGCGCCATTCCAAACGTTCACGTCTTTCGCCCGGCAGACGCTCTGGAAACGGCTGAGTGCTGGGAAATGACGCTGCGCCACGACACCGGCCCGTCCATTCTGGCTCTGTCGCGCCAGAAACTCCCCTTTGTTCGCGAGGACGATGGCGCCGAAAACAAAAGCGCACGCGGCGCCTATATTTTGCGCGACGCCGACACGGCGCGCGGTGTGATCCTCGCCACGGGCTCTGAAGTCTCGCTGGCAATCGAAGCGGCTGAGGCATTGGGGCGCGAGGGTATTGCCGTCCGCGTGGTATCTGCGCCCTGTCTGGAGTTGTTTGCACAACAGGACGCGGCCTATCAGGAATCAGTTTTGCCCTCTGGCCTGCCAAAGGTCGCGGTTGAGGCTGCGGCGCGCTTTGGCTGGGATGCCTGGATTGGGCGCGAGGGCGGCTTTGTTGGCATGGACGGATTTGGGGCGTCTGCGCCGATTGCTGATCTCTATAATCATTTCGGGATTACGGCGGAGCAGGTCGCCGAAGAAATGCGGTCTCGCGTCTAGGCGCGGCTGGCCGGTACGGCTAGAAACGCTGGCATGAGCGACATCAATTCCTCACTGACGGCCTATGCCGACCGGATGCGATCCGGCGCATCGCGTCGCCATGCCATGCCGGATGATTTGCGGGCGCTGGAAGCGGAAAGCCTGCACATCATGCGTGAGGTCGTGGCCAGTTTTGAAAACCCGGTAATGCTCTATTCCATCGGCAAGGATTCAGCTGTGATGCTGCATCTGGCGCTGAAGGCCTTTTATCCATCGCCGCTGCCATTTCCGTTGCTGCATGTTGATACGACCTGGAAGTTCCGCGAGATGATCGCCTATCGCGAAGCCATGCGCGACGCGTTTGGCTTTACCCTGCATGTTCATACCAATGCAGAAGGCGTGAAACGCGGGATCAATCCGTTTGCCTCGGGATCGTCCCTGCACACGCAAGTGATGAAAACCGAAGCCCTGCGCCAGGCGTTGAACCATTACGGGTTTGACGCAGCCTTTGGCGGCGCGCGGCGCGATGAAGAAAAATCACGCGCCAAGGAGCGCATCTTTTCCTTCCGTGATTCAAAGCATGGCTGGGACCCCCGTAATCAACGCCCGGAGCTTTGGTCACTCTACAACACGCGGATTCAAAAGGGCGAATCCATTTGGCGCTATTTGCTGGTCGAGGACATTCCCATTGTCCCACTGTACATGGCCGCGCCGCGTCCAATTGTTGAACGTGATGGTACGCTGTTGATGGTCGATGATGAGCGCATGCCACTCAATGAAGGCGAGGCCGCGCAAACCCGCAAGGTCCGATTCCGGACGTTGGGCTGTTATCCGCTGACCGGCGCGATTGAATCCGACGCGGATACGATTGAAGCGGTCGCCCTGGAAATGCTTGCAGCGCGTACTTCCGAACGCTCCGGGCGTCTCATTGACCGCGACGAGCAGGGCTCCATGGAGAAGAAAAAGCGCGAGGGGTATTTCTAGACATGCCCATCTCGCCGAGCCGTACAGATGCGATAGACCGTCTCTCCCACGCCGGAGAAGGCGGCGTTTTGCGCTTTGTCACTTGCGGGTCGGTGGACGATGGCAAGTCGACCCTGATCGGGCGTCTCTTGCATGACTGCCAGCTCCTGTTTGAAGACCAGATCACAACACTGGCCGATGAGTCGCGCCGTCACGGCAAGGCTGGCGGCGGGATTGACTATGCGTTGCTGCTCGATGGTCTGGAAGCGGAACGCGAGCAGGGCATTACCATCGATGTGGCCTATCGCTATTTCGCGACGGTCAAACGCAAATTCATTGTCGCCGATACGCCGGGCCACGAACAATACACCCGCAATATGGCGACCGGAGCCTCGACCGCCGATGCGGCGATTATCCTGATTGATGCGCGAAAAGGATTGCGTGAACAGACCCGCCGCCATGCCTTTATCGTGCGCATGATGGGCGTTCGCCATCTGATCGTGGCGATCAACAAGATGGATGCTGAAAACTGGGCACAGGACCGGTTCGAGGCGCTGCGCGACGAATTCCTGTCAGTCGTTGAAGCGCTCGGGTTTGAGAGTGTCACGGTCATTCCGATCTCGGCGCGCGAAGGCGATAATGTGCTCAACCCCAGTTCGGCCATGCGCTGGTATTCCGGGCCGACCTTGCTCGCGCATCTCGAAACCCTGCCATCGGGTTTTCACGATGATGCCGGTCCGTTCCGCATGCCGGTCCAATGGGTCAATCGACCCGACCAGGATTTTCGCGGATTTTCCGGCACGATAGCGTCCGGGCGTATCAGACAGGGCGATCCTGTTATTGTCGCCGGGTCGGGTGCAAGCGCGACGGTCGCGCGATTGGTGACGGCCGATGGCGATATCGACACAGTCTCGGCTGGCGATGCGGTTACGATCGTGCTGGACCGGGAAACCGACATCGCGCGTGGTGATGTGCTGGCCGGGACAAAAGACCGCCCGGAAGTGACCGATCAATTTGCGGCGCGCCTGCTCTGGATGGGCGAGGACGCGCTGATGCCGGGGCGTTCCTATCTCCTCAAATCCGGGGCCGCGACCTTGCCCGCGTCTGTTAGCGGCCTGAAACACCGGATTGATATCAATACCTATCAGGCCGTTCCCGCGACCAAGCTGGAACTCAACGAGATCGGCGTGTGCAACCTCTCCCTCGCCAAGGCGATAGCCACAGACGCCTATGAGATCGTTCGCGAGACCGGCGGCTTCATCCTGATTGACCGCTTTACCAATCAGACGGTCGGGGCGGGCATGATCGAATTTGGCCTGCGCCGGGCCCAGAACATCCATATGCAGGCCTTTGATGTGTCAAAGAACCATCGTGCGCGGATCAAGGCGCAAAAAAAGGCTGGTAAGACGCCTGAACGG
>CAXBKM010000130.1:0-5838 GCA_963976265.1 uncultured Maricaulaceae bacterium | reverse complement strand
TGGCGGCCAATGTCGTCATCATCGGTGCAACGCCCAATGCGCGAAAGCTGATCGAGTCCAACCGGTACACACGCGCGGTCAACATCATCGGCGTGTTTGATGATCGCAAGGCGCGCAGCCCGTCGCGGCTCGCTGGAACGCCTTATCTGGGTGATCTCGATGATTTGGCCAACTGGCCCCTGCTGCATGAGGTGGACCGTATCGTCATTACGGTAACGCCGCGCGCAGCGGAACGCGTGCGCCTTCTGCTAAAGCGTCTGGGCGTTCTCCCGCAGCCGATTTGCCTGTTGCTGGATTTTGAGGATTTCGATCCCAAAGCCACGTCGCTCGAAGCGATCGCCGATGCGCCTGCCGCACAATTATCTGGCGTTCTGGCAGACCCTAACTGGTTGATTTTGAAACGCCTCGAAGATTTGGTGATCGGCTCGCTGATGATGCTGGCGGCTCTGCCGGTCATGGCCGTTCTGGCGGCGCTGGTCCGCCTCGATTCGCCAGGGCCAGCCCTGTTCAAGCAAACCCGCGAAGGGTTTAACGGGCGACCGATTACGGTATTCAAATTTCGTACGATGCGCGCTGAACCTGCCCCGGAGAATGGCGCAGTTCGCCAGGTTGAACGCGATGATCCGCGTGTGACGCGCCTCGGCCGTATATTGCGCGCGACCAGCCTCGATGAATTGCCCCAGCTCTGGAATGTGCTGCGCGGTGACATGTCATTGGTAGGGCCCCGCCCCCATGCACCGGGTATGAAGACCGGCGCCGCACCAACCGCGTCCCTGGTCGCAGAATATGCTCATCGCCATCGGGTCAAGCCCGGCCTGACAGGCTGGGCGCAGGTCAATGGTTCACGCGGTCCGCTGCATTCCCCGGAAGCAGCGCGCGAGCGGGTAAAATATGACGTGGCCTATATCGCGCGAGCCAGCCTGTGGTTTGATGTGTGGATTATGCTGCGCACTTTGCCAGCCTTGCTGGGCGACAAAATCAATATCCGCTAGGGCCGCCGACGGTTTCTTGCCCACGCGGTTTCCAGCGCACTCAACATGGGTGTCAGATCTGATCGTTCACTGGCATCTGGATCGCTGCCATATAGCGGGTTCCAGGCATTTTCCTGAGACTCGTAGGCGTCCCATCCTGAATCCCACCGGAAATAGGCTGACGCTGCACCCGATTGTTCCAGACTGTTGAGTCGTGCATCGAGATAGCCGCCCGCGCCGGGCATATATCGCCGCACGCCAAATTCACCGAGCATCCAATGTGTGGCATCGGGCGGCGTGACTTGTGCTTCGGCCGGCGAAAAGAAAACATCATCGCCCACATCCCCATGGGTATAAGCGCGTGGCTCATAGTCATGGATAGCGAGCACCATTCCAGGGACCGCCTGCAAATCCAGCAAGGGCGCAAATTGCGCATTGGCATAGCCGTCGGGGCTGATCAGGACCGGCGTGTCGCCATCGATCTCCCGGATTGCCTGCGCCAATTCAGATGCAAAATCCGGCCAATAGCCAAGCGTTCCACTGAGTTCGGCCCTTAGCGCCTCAGCATCCCAGATGTCGATCGCCTGCCCCTGAGCGCCCGGTGCCGCCTGATTGGCGTTGGGTTCAACCATCAAGCCGTAGCCAACCACACCGGCCTTTCCACTAAGGAGCGCTGCGGTATGACGCCACATCGCCATCCAGGCTTGCCGGGCTTCGCGAGATGACCATACCTGCTCGTTCAGCAAGCTCTCGGGATACCAGCTACCGGCGTCATCACGCTGCAGGCTGAATTCTGAACGCCCCGGACCGGAGCGGGATGCGACCACGGTAAACAGGCCCGCACGTTCGCAACGATCAACAAGATCAACCAGATGGTCGGCGACCGGCGCGTCATACCGATAGGGCGGCGTTTCGGTATAAATGCCGGGATGGGAAAGCACAGCCAGATTGGCCCCGGATGCAGCCAGACGCGCCAGCGCGGCGTCGGATATTGGGACGCCCACAGGCCCGGCTCCCAAAAACGTCTCGCCATCCAGCGACGGGATCACCCGGCGCTGCGAAAAGCAGGCACCGCGCAAATGCGGTCCGGTAGAATTGTCCCAAAGATCGAACTTGGTTTTTACCCTGTAATAGTCACACCCCGGCAGGATTATCCCCGCCATTCCGGCGAGCAGGACCTGGCGCCGGGTCGCACGGATCATACCGCGTAAAAGGCGGACAATTTGTCCGCACGTCTCAAAAGGCGCCGGGGGATGGTGCCGGCTTTGCCCAAGGGAGCTTTTTCAGCTGCGCCAGCCATGGCGCGCGCTGCAGACCGAAGCGCCGCTGCCGGAGACCGCGTCACGACACAGCCGGCTGAAAGCGGAATCTGATAACTCGATAGATTGCGTTTGAAATCATAGTCGCCTGGCCCGAGTTCGACGCTGTCATGGCCCTGATCGCTCGCACGCCTGATCATCTCGATCAGAAGCAGCAATCCGGGACTGACCTTGTTGAAGGTCGGGTCATAAGCCGGAAACCAGTAATGGCAGCGACTTTCGCTTGCCATGCCAATATGAACGGCGGCGATTTTTCCGTCGATATTCAGACTGGATGACAGACCCGAAAATCGGTCTGTCTGCTTGTTCAGCAAGGCCCTCATAAGGCGCCGTGTCCATGCGACCGAAAAAACGTCAAAGACTTTGGTGCGCCGATATTGCGCGCGCTTCCAGTCCAGCATGGTTTGCAAAATCTCGGGGCGGTCATCCATCATTCGGAACTCAAAGCCGCCATCAATCGCTTCCAGCTTGCGTTGCCGCGCTCGGATATTGCGAAAGGCTTTTGGCTCAGCTTCCGTGCGTTCCGCTTCAAACGCATCAAACCCGCGCGATGTATCAATGATCCATGATCCGTCACGCCAGCGTTCAACGTCGCTCCAGCAGCCCTGCAACGCCAGAGCGCTTTGAAATTCGAGCAAGGGTACATTGGCGGCGCTGAGCCATGCTGCAATATCTGCGGTATAACTATCGGGCGTTATCGCGCCCTGAACGTCGCCCAAGGGCCCAGCCAAGGGCCGCGCATAACCGACCCTGCCCATCTGCATTGGCAAAAAGCCAATAATTTCCATGCCCTTGCGAGCAATCAATATGCGGGTATCGGACCGCGCTTCTTCGCAACATTCCGCAAATTCCAACCGGAAATAAGGGCTGGCAAGGGCCGCATTGCCGTCGATGAAAGCGTCCCATGCATCGCGCTCGATGGCGCTGAGTTCCGAGGGCCGTTTCAGTGTGGCATTGAGTACAAATTGTCCCATGAAAGCGGTCCTGAGCGTCTGATTCGCGCCCAAGCTAGGCTTGATCCGTTTCCGCTTTCTTATTCCTGTTAAAAAACATCATTCACGTTCACCGCCTCTTAGGCGCTTTGAGCGTAGATTGCTGTGCTGAAAGTCGTATTTGCGAAGGTCATTCATGCTCGGTCGCCACCTTTTAGGGTATATGCCCGTTCAGGCAGCTCAGGCACTCGTCGGATTTGGCGGCGTTGCTATCCTTACCCGCCTGATGCCAACCGACATGTATGGGCGTTACGCGCTGGCGCTGACCGCGATGCATCTGGGCGGCATGGCGCTGTTTTCATGGCTCGATGCAGCCGTCGCCCGCTTTCATGCCAGATCTGCCCGGCGCGGCGCGATCTCTGCGCATTTGCAAACCGCCTATATCTTCTTTGCCGCACTGGCGGCGGCGACCTTTGTCGTTTGCGGCCTGGCATTGTATGTCGCCCCGATCGGAGCCGAACTGAAAACCGCCCTCGCCTATGCGTTGGCCGCACTGGTAATCAAGTCAGCGCTTCAGATCGGCAAGGAAACACGCCGTGCCGCCGGTCAGGTCGCCATGTATTCCGGACTGGAAACGCTCAATCTTTTACTTGGCTTTGCCGTCGGCATTGGTTTGTTGATGGCCACACCATTGGGCGCAGCCGGACCACTGGCTGGCATGGTTGTCGGATCGCTCGTCACGCTGGTTTTTGATTTGCCCGGCCAGTTTGGCCGCATGAAAAATGGCAAGGCGAACGCAAAACGGGCCGCCATCTATTTCGCCTACGGCCTGCCCGTCTCGATTTCTTTGGTCTTTGAGCATCTATTGTCAGCGGGCGACCGCTTTCTGATCGCAGGCATGCTGGGCGAATCTGCCGTGGGCATCTATTCGGCCGGATATGGTCTGGCCGACCGCACGCTCGACATTATCTTCATCTGGCTGGGTGCCGCTGCGGCCCCGCTCACCATCGCGGCGCTGGAGCACAAGGGATTGGGGGCCGCGCGCGAACTGGCTGGGCGCACAGCACGCATTATGGCATTGATCGCCTTTCCTGCCGCCGCTGGACTGGCGCTTGTGGCAGCGCCTTTGGCCGGTGTGATGGTTGGCGAGGAATTTCGTGCTGGCGCCATTCAGATCCTGCCATGGATCGCTCTGGCCGGACTGATGAACGGCATGATGACTTATTATTTCCACGAAGCCTTCACGCTGAAACGCCGAACACGCTCGATGGCGACCATTATGGCAATAGCAGCCCTAATGAATATCGCCATGAATCTCCTTTTAATCCCGCTGTTCGGCATAGCGGGCGCCGCAGCCGCGACCGTTCTGGCCTACGGTTTCGGACTGGTTGCCTGCGCCATTGTGGGCCGGAAAATCTTCGCTTTACCGCTGCCCTGGATGGATTGGGGCAAGGCCGCGCTCGCCACCGCGATGATGGCTGGTGCAATCGTCTATCTACCCATGCCGGACGCGCCATTCCTGGCGTTGTTCCTCAAGGCAATAGTCGGCGGAATTATCTATGTCAGCGCCGCTCTCGCTCTGAACGCAGCGGGTTGCAGATCGTGGATCGGAGACGCTCGCGCACTTCTAAAACCTGCCGAGGCCGCGTCATGAAAAGCTCGCGCGAATATTTTAACGCGGCAGGCATGAAAATGTCCCGGCCGCGCCTTTCCATACTGGCCCCGTTCTACAAGGACGATCCAGTGCCGCTCGTGCTGGCGCTCTGCGATCAGATTGAAACCGCAAGTGATTGCGTCGAGATTGTTCTCTTTGATGATGGCGAACCTGATCCGGCTCTAAACCGCACGGTCGAGCGCACAATCAGCCAGCTGAATTTCCCGGCCTGTCTGGTGACCAGTGGTCGCAATGTCGGTCGCGCCGCTGCGAGAAACCGGCTGGCCATGGCCGCGCGTGGCGAATGGCTGTTGTATCTCGACGCTGACATGGACGTGCCGCAAGCGTTTATCGACACCTATATCGCCGCCATGGACCATGCTGGTTTTGACGCTGTATTTGGCGGCTATGAACCCGGCCCGGCCCATGATCCACGTCACCGCCTCCACGCTGCACTTGCTGCAACCAGTGACGTCCACGACGCCGCATCGCGAACCCGTATAGGCGCAACGGCGGTGTGTTCGAGCAATCTTCTGGTACGACGCAGCTTGATGGAGGCTGTGCCCTTTGACGACAGCTTTACCGGCTGGGGCTGGGAGGATGTCGACTGGGCCGTTCGCGCCGATCAACACGGTGTTCTGTCCCATCTCGACAATCCCGCGCGTCACGATGGCTGGCAGGACGTATCGACGCTTCTGTCGAAATACCGGGACGCTGCGACCAATTATGCGCTTCTATTGGACAAGCACCCGCAACTGGCGCGCCTGCCCGGTGCCAAGGCCGCCAATTGGTTGCGCCGTATTCCAGGCCAGTCACTGTTGCGTGGCTTGTGGGCCAGCATGGCCCGAGCGCGCCTGTTTCCAATGCGCGCACGAACGCTGGCCCTGAAACTCTGGCGCGCCAGTTGGGCCGCGGAGGCGCTGCACTCATGAGTGACACGGTCTATGTTCCGTCCGGCGGCA
>CAXBKM010000129.1:0-5841 GCA_963976265.1 uncultured Maricaulaceae bacterium | reverse complement strand
CAAGGCCATAGCCCTTCAAATGCCCCCGAACGGCGTTCGGGAGAAACCGAGCACCGGGTCATACTAACATGTCAAAGCACATTCCGCTGTCGGGGCCCCCAGCCATGCAGACAATCGGTTGGGAAAGTGCCGCGCAAAATCTCTGCGGCTTGCGACGCTGAGGTCGAGATCACGCACCAGACCGTTGCTGATCGCGTAGATCCAGCCATGTATCGCGAGGTCCTGCCCCCTGCCCCATGCATCAAGGACAATAGGATTGGCCGAAACCGAGCGGACCTGTGCGGCGACATTGGCTTCACACAGCGCATTCATGCGCGCGGTATTGTCGCGAATCCGCAAGAGATGCTCTGCCATCTCATCAGAAACATCGCGAATGGGTTGAAGCCAGTGATCAATCAGACCGTGCCGCTCTCCGGACATGGCCGCCGCGACACCGCCGCATCCATAATGCCCGCAAACAATGATGTGTTTTACTTTCAGGGCCTCGACCGCAAATTGCAGCACGGACAGAAAATTGGCGTCCGCTGCCGGTGCCAGATTGGCGACATTGCGGTGGACAAAGAGCTCACCCGGATCAAGGCCGACAATGTCATTGGCGGGAACCCGGCTGTCTGAACATCCGATCCAGAGATAGTCAGGTTGTTGCTGCCTGGCGAGACGATGAAAAAAATCGGGGTCGGCCCGCGTTTTTCCATTCGCCCACGCAATATTGTTTTGCAGCAGATCGCCTATCATCTCGACATCGGAGCTTCCTCGCGCCTCCCTGGCTTAATAGCTGACCGTCAGGGTCAGCCAGATTTTATCGCGATCCGCCGGGCCGCCAACTGGGCCGTTATAGACGGCACCCTTCAGCTCCAGCGAAACATGATCGGTGATGCGCGATGTGATCACGGCGTCAAATTCCGAACCCAGATCACCGCCCCCATTTTGCGCATCGAATGAATGGTAGACAAAAGCGGCCGATAAGCCCTGACCGAAGGGCGGCTCTCGCATCGTCCACCCGCCGCGCACATAAAGGTCGCGAATGCCATTCGCCGGAGTACCCAGAAAAACATCAGCCCAACCCTGATAGGCGTGCAGCGTCGCCAGCGGTGTCGCAAAACCGCGTATTCCATTGCCTTCCAGATTTTCGATACCCAGCGCCGCAGACAGCCCGTTCTGCGCAATACTGGCCTGAGCCCGGAACAGGCCGAGGTCGAAACTCATCGGATTGTTGCCGTAATCGGTCTGATGGGCGTATTCGGCAAAGTAGGCGAAGGTCGGCTGGCCTTCATTGGCCACCTGACCCTGCCAGCGCACCCCATAGGTCGCGATGGACAGGGCGGCCGCATCCTGATTGTCGATGAGGTGGGCAAAGCCGGACAGTGTTCCAGCACTTGTCGCCAGGTCAGCAGAAAACAGATGGGCGTCGAGATCCCATTCTCCGGCCGGATGGTCATCGCCAAAAATCCGGTTCGCACGGTCCAGATATAGATAGTTGAGCGTAAGGTTCTCAATGCTTTGATTGGTCACACGCAGAGCATCAAATGTCTGTTCATTCTGGCGGAAACCAACATTGCCGACATAGCGGGCATCGCCCAGAATAACGCGCTGGCGCCCCAGCGTGACCGTTGTGTCACTGATACCGGAAAACGCGATTTGTGCGCGGTTCAGCTCGGTCTCCTCAGGGTCGGCAATAATTGGAAACCCGGCATTCCCATTGGTCGTTGAGTTGAAATCATCAACCAGATGCAGAACGTTCTCGACTTCAATGAGGAAACGGAAATCTGCGACCGGGCCGCTGTCGACACCAAGGCGCGTGCGCAAGGTCAGCCCGTCTGCCGAATTGGCAAAACCATCCTGATCCACGCTCTCATAGCGCAGGCGTGCATTGGCCAGGATGTCAGGGTCGGCGATGGCCATGCCCTGAGAGGCAAGCAGGGTAGCCAGCGTGCTTGCCATGAAGACAGTCGGTTTGCAGAAATTGGCCATGATTCCATACCTTCAAATTTGACGACTTATTGAACGAGCGGCGAACGCGCTCCTTTCAGATCAACGCCGGTGATTTTGGCGTCGCCTATGACGAGTGAAACAAATTGGGAAACAGCCAGGCGCCAACTGGCGTCGCGGAGGAATTCCTCGACCAGCGGGCGCGCCATGTCGAAATCGGGAATCTCGCCGCGGCGCGTTTCGTCCAGCCGGATGATGTGAAGCCCGTAGGGTGTTTCAACAGGCTCAGAATAGATTTGTCCCGGCTCCATCCTGGTTAGGACATCTTCAAATGCGGGCGTTGTCTGGCCGCGCATGACCTGCCCCAACCGTCCGCCCTCAGTGGCCGATGCACAGTCAGACCGGTCGCGCGCCATGCGCGAAAACAGATCCGGTTTGCGGCGCAATTGCTCAAGCAGGGCTTCGGATTCCTTGCGGGCACGTCCAAAGGCCAGCGCGTCCTTGCGGTTGGCCTGAATAAGGATATGCGCGGCCTCATAGAGGTCGGGCGCGCGCAGTTTTTCGCGGTTGTTGTCATAATAGCGGCGGCAGGATTCTTCGTCGGGATCCGGTGTGGTAACTTCGGTCTCCAGCAGCGTTCGGATCAGCGCATCCTCATCTGATTCAACATGGCCGTCGGCATCCGTGAGCGGTGTCGCGGTCAGCTTCAGCGCGCGGGCGCGCTGAAGCAGTGCCTCACGGATGACCAGGGCTTCAGCCGCCGCTTTCCATGCGGCTTCCGGTTTGCTGGCAGGGTGATGCTGGGTCTCGGCAGAAATCGCATCCGGCGTGATAACGACATCATTGACCGCGACGGCAACCACAGGCGCGTCCTTGCGTGAGATCAGCGTATGCGTGCTCATTTCGTCACCTCCCGCGAGGGTTTGCGACGCACGATTTGATAACCGCGTCGGAAGACAAAGCGGAAGGGCGCGCTGAACATGTGCACCAGCCGCGTGAACGGGAAGACCAGGAAGATGGTCAGCCCCAGAAAGAGGTGCAGTTTGAAGATCCAGTGGACATCAGCGACATGGGATTCAACGCCCGGCTGGAAGGTGAATATACCCTGTGCCCAGCTCATGAATTTCGTCATTTCATGCCCGTCGAGATGCTCCATCGAGATGAAAATCGTTCCCAGCCCCAGCACCAGCTGCGCGTAAAGCATCAGCAGAATTGCCATGTCGGAAAAGCTGGTGGTGGAGCGAATGCGCGCATCGAACAGACGGCGGTGCAACAGCAGGGTTGCGCCAATCAGCGCAAAGACGCCGGCCACACCGCCCGCAATGATCGCCAGGAGCTGTTTGGCACCATGGCTGATGCCCAACGCATCGAATACGGCGATCGGGGTGAGCAGACCAACCAGATGACCAAAGAAAATCACCAGAACGCCGAGGTGGAAGAGCACCGAGCCCAAGATGAGCTGTTTGCGGCGCAAAAGCTGGCTGGACCCTGCGCGCCAGGAATACGGTTCGCGATCATAGCGAATGATCGACCCCACGGCGAGAACCGCCAAAGCGATATAGGGGTAGATGCCGAACACGGCTGCATTGAAAAACTCGCTCATGGCCGATCTCCTTCCGGCGTGCTGGGTTTGGGCGGAACAGCCATCTGTTTGAGCATGTCGTCGGCCACCGGGCAGCCGGCAGACGGATCAGGCCCGAAAACGACCTGTTCATCCTCCCAGGCCTTGTCGAGCGCTTCGAGCGATTGTGGCTCCTCGGCCGGTGTTTCCACCTCGGCCCCGTCCAGACTGGCCGACCGGTCAGCGATGGCCGCCAAATTACGCATCACGGCGGTGTAAATGCTTTTGCGCTTGCGCAAACGTTCTGCCAGCGCATCCAGCACATGGGCCGTTTCCCCCAACAGGATCCGGGCCTCGGCCAGCGGAATCTCGGACAGAAATTCCAGAAAAAGCGGCAGGAAATCCGGCAATTCATTGGCAGACATGTCGAGCCCATGGCTCTCATAAAGCGCCTTGAGATCAACCATGGCCTGTCCGCGATCCCGGCTCTCACCATGGATGTGCTCAAACAGATGAAGCGACAGCGTGCGCGACCGGTCGAACAATTCAACATAGCGCGCCTGAAGGTCATAGAGATCACGCGAAGCCAGTTGATTGATCAGCGTGTTGACGCGAACCCGTTCACGATCTGCGATGAGATCGTCCGTATCCAGGACCGCCTTGAAGGCGGGAGACGCATCACAGATATCCTGCGTCGGATAGCTCAGCAGGGCGGCATATACCTTGAAAGAACGGGTCATTATTTTCTCTCCATCGGTGTCACTTGGGCGCGGCGGCGCGGACTGCCGAAAAGCGAAGACTTGCTTTCCCCGTCCGAACACCCATTGCCGAAGCTGAATCCACACTCACCGCGGATATCGAAGGCCTCTTCAGCCTCCTCGCGGTGCGAGGTCGGGATCACGAAACGGTCTTCGTAATTGGCGATGGCCATGATCTGGTACATGTCCTCGACCAGATCCTGGGTCAGGCCGACTTTCTCGACGATGTCAGTATTGATCACGCCGTCCACGGTTTTCGAGCGCATATAGGCGCGCATGGCGAGCATGCGTTCGAGCGCCAGTGCGACAGGCGCTTCGTCACCAGCTGTCAGAAGATTGGCCAGATAACGCAGCGGAATGCGCAAGGCCCGCACGTCGGGCATCTCGCCATCCATTTCCAGCGCACCGTTTTCAGCCGCATTCTTGATTGGTGACAGCGGCGGCACATACCAGACCATCGGCAGTGTCCGGTATTCGGGATGCAGCGGAAAGGCGATTTTCCAGTCAATCGCCATCTTGTAGACCGGTGATTGCTTGGCCGCTTCAATCCAGGCTTCCGGAACACCATCCTTGCGGGCTTGTGCCTGAATATCGGGATCATTCGGGTCGAGGAAAATATCGAGCTGGGCCTGATACAAATCCTTCTCGTCTTCCATCGACGCGGCGTCTTCGATCCGGTCGGCGTCATAAAGCATCACGCCGAGATAGCGGATGCGCCCGACGCAGGTTTCCGAACACACAGTCGGCTGACCCGCTTCGATGCGCGGATAGCAGAACGTGCATTTCTCCGATTTTCCGCTGGACCAGTTGAAATAGATTTTCTTGTAGGGGCAGCCCGATACACACATGCGCCAGCCCCGGCATTTTTCCTGGTCAATCAGGACAATGCCGTCTTCTTCACGCTTGTAGATGGCACCGGACGGGCAAGCCGCCGCGCAGGTCGGATTGAGGCAGTGCTCACACAGCCGCGGCAGATACATCATGAAGGTGTTTTCGTACTCGCCGTAAATCTCTTTCTGGACACCTTCAAAATTGTAGTCTTCAGAGCGTTTCGAATACTCACCGCCGAGAATTTCTTCCCAATTGGGGCCCCATTCTATTTTCTCCATCCGCTCGCCGGAAATCAGCGAGCGCGGGCGGGCCGTCGGGAAGGCTTTCGATTCCGGCGCACTTTGCAAATGGTCATAATCGAAGGTGAAGGGCTCGTAGTAATCATCAATCTGGGGCAGGTCCGGATTGGCAAAAATCTTCGCCAGAATCCGCCATTTCGATCCCATTTTCGGATGCAAAGAGCCGCCCCTTGAGCGTTTCCAGCCGCCATTCCATCGACCCTGGTTTTCCCAGTCCTTGGGATAGCCAACACCGGGCTTGGTCTCGACATTGTTGAACCAGGCGTATTCAACGCCCTCGCGGCTGGTCCAGACATTCTTGCACGTCACAGAACAGGTGTGACAACCAATGCATTTGTCCAGATTGAGGACTTTGCCAATTTGCGCGCGGATTTTCATTCTGCTGCCTCCATGGCATCTGTCGCCGGACCTTCGAGCCAATCGACCTTGTCCATCTTGCGGACGATCACGAATTCATCGCGGT
>CAXBKM010000128.1:0-5853 GCA_963976265.1 uncultured Maricaulaceae bacterium | reverse complement strand
ACATGGGGCGTATACGGCATGTATCCGAATATGGACTGGATGCCGGATGGAAACGCCATCGTGTTCTGGGCGCGTGGCCAAATCCGCCGCGTCGATGTCGCCAGCGGTGATTTTGAGGTCATCCCGTTCCAAATTGACGACGTACGCACAGTTATCGATCCGCCACGTCCACAAGTCGATGTTGCGCCCGAATCCTTTGAGACACGCATGCCGCGCTTTGCCAGCGTATCGCCCGATGGCTCGCAAGTCGTATTCGAAACGCTGGGGCGGCTCTATATCGCGAACATGTCCGGTGGTAATCCGCGCGTCCTGACAGGTGCTGATGGCAGTTACCGGGAATTTTTCCCGTCCTGGTCAAGAGACGGTCGCTCCATCGTATTTGTCACCTGGGACGATCAGGAATTGGGCTCGGTCCGCGTCATCAACGCCAATGGTCGTGGTGAGCGTATCGTGACCAGTGAACCCGGCCATTATCGCCGTCCGGTGTTTTCGTCCGATGGGCGCACAATCGTCTTTGAAAAAGACCGGGGCGGATTCCTGACGTCACGCGAGTGGTCGGAGACAAATGGCATATACGCGGTGCCGGCATCTGGTGGTGACATGCGCCGTGTATCCGCCTCGGGGTCCGAGCCTCAGTTTGGCGCGTCGAGCGATCGCCTATTCCTGACCGTGTTTGAAGATGATCAACGCCGACTGATCAGCGTTGACATGAATGGCCAGGACCGCCGCGTTCACGCCCAATCGGGCATGGCTTCGAACTATTTCGTTTCGCCTGATGGCCGCTATCTGGCCTTCCGCGAAAACTATGACGTCTATGTCATGCCCATGCCGCCTGGCCCGCAGCAAGTGTCTACCGGCATGTCGGCCGATGCCCTACCGGTTGTTGAGGTGTCTTTGAATGGTGGCACATTCCCGTCCTGGTCGGGGGGCAGCGCATCCATTCACTGGACTATGGGGCCCACGCTTTATTCGGCCGATATGCGCGAAGTTATTCCCCACGCTCCGGCTGGCGAGGATGACGAGACTCACAGTTTCACGCCGCCGGAAACCGGTCGCTCTCTGGCTATCACGGTTGAGACTGACATCCCGAATTCAGTGGTGGCATTCACCGGTGCGCGCATCGTCACCATGGCGGATGAGGATGGCGGCATCATTGAAAACGGTACGATTATCGTTGAGCGCAACCGCATTATTGCTGTCGGCGCAAGCGACGCGATTGACGTGCCTGCCGGGGCTCAGATTGTTGATGCCACCGGCCAGACGATCATTCCCGGTCTCATTGATGCCCACGCGCACGGGCCGCAAGGGACGGACCACATCATTCCTCAGGAAAACTGGTCCACCCTGGCCCATTTGGCGCTGGGTGTGACGACGGTTTTTGATCCATCCAGTTCCGCCACGCACATTTTCGCGGCGGCAGAATATCAACAAGCGGGAATCCAGCTCCAACCGCGGACCTATTCCACCGGAGAGGTCGTTTATGGCGCACGAGCTCCGGGCTTCTTCGCGCGCATCGATGATGAAACCGATGCCCGTGAACATGTATTCCGCCTTGCTGCACAAGGCGCTCATGGCATCAAAAACTATAACCAGCCGCGCCGGGATCAACGCCAGCAAGTTGTTGCTGCCTCACTGGAAGCCGGTGTGATTGTCGTCGCCGAAGGCGGGTCCAACTTCCATATGGACATGTCGATGGTGGCCGATGGCAATACGTCCATCGAGCACAATTTGCCGGTCGAAATGATCTACGAAGACGTCCTGCAAATGTTTTCACAGACCGAAGTGGCCAATAATCCAACCCTGGTCGTCACCTATGGCGGACTCGCCGGAGACCCCTACTGGCGCTCGCGTATGAACATCTGGGAGCATCCCATCCTGTCACGCCATGCGCCGCCAGATTACTTGCGGGGTTCAATCCGGCGCCCCTGGGCACCCGATCATGATTATGTCGATGACGATGCGGCTCTGGTTGCGCTGATGTTGGCGCGCCGCGGTGTGCTGATGGCGATTGGCGCACATGGCCAGCAGGAAGGGCTCGGAGCGCATTGGGAAATGTGGTCATTGGCCCGTGGCGGCGGCTCGCCTGTCGAGATCCTGCGCGCCACGACCATAGATCCGGCGATCCATCTGGGCCTTGATCACGACATCGGCTCGATCGAAGAAGGAAAACTGGCCGACCTTGTTATCCTTGATGGCGATATTCTGGAGGATATTTATACCTCCGACCAGGTCGATATGGTCATGCTCAATGGTCGTCTCTACGACGCCGAGACCATGAACGAGACCCTTACGGGCGACCGCGTCCGCCGTCCGTATTTCTGGGAGTAATTTGTCGGAAAATTTTTCCTCAAATTCGAACGAACTCTTTAGATCAATGCTAGGCGGCCTTGTGTATCCCATACGCAGGGCCGCTGGCATTTTGCGGTCTGAGCGTTTGGGAGATCGGCAATGGGTAATGACACGGCCGTCATGGTGTTTGCCTCGCAAAAAGGCGGATCAGGCAAGACGACATTGTCCGGTCATATCGCTGTCGAAGCCGAGCGTGCCGGTGATGGCCCTGTTGCCCTGATCGATACCGACCCTCAGGGCAGTCTTGCCAAATGGTGGAATGAGCGCAATTCATCGCGCCCTGCCTTTGCCCGTGTGTCCATCAGTGATTTGGGTCGCGGCATTGAACATCTTCAAAAGAATGGCTTTCGACTGATCATCATTGATACGCCGCCCGCTGTGACCGATTCCATCAGCCTGGTGGTCGAGCACGCCGATCTGGTTGTTGCGCCCACCCGCCCCAGCCCTCATGATTTGCGCGCTGTGGGTCCGACCGTCGATATTGTCGACGAGCACCGCAAGTCACTGGTATTTGTGGTCAATTCGGCGACAGCCCGCGCGCGCATCACATCGGAAACAGCGGTCGCCCTTTCCCAGCACGGCGTTGTTGCGCCGGTGACGATCCATCACCGCGTCGATTTTGCTGCGGCCATGATTGATGGACGCACCGCCGGTGAAATCCGTCCCGAGTCCAGGTCAGCCGGTGAGATCACGACGCTCTGGGCCTACCTCAAGGGTCAAATATCCCGGATCAAGGGACGGTCGGCCGGATGGGACAGCGTGCTGGATCTCAGCACCGCCCAGCTGACGCCGGCTACAGATGACGATTTCGATATTCCGGATGCGGAGGAGGACGAGCTTGATCCGGCCCTGTTTGAAATCGATGAGCAGAATCGGGTCTCTACCCCAAATTCCATCCCCGTCCCTGCCCCCAAAAACCTGCCGCAATGGCCCGATGAACCGGTCCACATTCCGTCTCCACTACAGTCCGTCCCGACCGTCGGCCTTGCGCCCAATGCGCCATCCTCCACCTGGGATGGCGTTGACAGGCGCAAGGTCGATCGGGGACCGCCGCCTGGTGTCACGGACCGTCGCCGCGTTTTTGGGCGTCGTACGTCGCGCCCGCATTAGGGGATATCCATGAACAGCAATGCGTTCGCCTCTCTTCATGGTGGCCTGTTGGTTCGCAAGGGGCTCGCCGAACCCTCAGCGTCGGCCCCGCTTTCCATGCCGGTAAAATCCCATTCCGTTACGCCGGAGGACCCGCGCTATTCGGTGGATCGCCGGGACAGTTCGGCCAGTCCGCAAAGCCCGCTCAATCTGGGAAGCTGCGTTGAAACCGCGGATGAGCAGACTATCTCTGACCTTGCCGAGTCACTGTCAAAGGACGATTTGCGGGCTATCCGGTTTGCCGCTGCGTTGCTCGATACCAGCAGTGATGCATTGATTGCCGAAGCGGTTCAAAATCACATTGATGGCCTGCTCGATGGCCCTTTGAGTTCATGTCAGTGCTTTCGAAAGCGTGCCGGACGATCACGCGCTGGCTGATACGCGCCAGTGCCATGAAACCTTTCCCTTGTGACGCGATTTTGTCTATTATACGCGGCAGAGATGCCACGATTTGACAGGCGTCATTGGGAGGAAATCTATGAAATCGCGTTATGGGGTCGCTGCTGCGGCCATGATGTTTGCCGCCTCAGGCATGGCGTCCGCTCAGGACGACACCATGATGGATGCCGGACCGACTGTTGAGGATGCCGCCGCATTCCTGGAAGCCACAGAAACCGAATTGGCTGCGTTCAATGAATACGCCAGCCGGGTTTTCTGGGTCTATTCAAACTTCATCACGACCGACACAGAATATCTGGTTAGCCGCGTCAGCGCCGAAGGCACCGAAATGTCGGTCCGCATGGCTGGTGGCACGGCTCAGTTTTCCGACCTCGACCTGCCGCTCGATATGCGTCGCAAGATGACCAATCTGACGGCCGGCATCACAATACCGGCCCCTGCTGGTGCAGAAGCCGCCGCAGAACTGGCCGCGATCACGACACGGATGAGTTCAGCTTATTCGACCGGTACGATTGATATTGATGACACTGAAACATCGCTTGATGTGCTTGAAAACCTGATGCGCACCGAACGCGATCCGGAATTTCTGGCAACCATCTGGAATGACTGGCGAGCAGCCATTGAGCCCGCTCAGATGAGCGAAGATTATGCCGCCATGGTTGAAATCGCCAATGCCGGGGCCCGCGAGTTGGGCTTCTCCAATGTCGCTGAAATGTGGCTATCGAATTACGACATGCCCGCCGACGAAATGGAAGCTGAAGTCGAGCGTCTCTGGGGTCAGGTTCAACCGCTCTATGAACAGCTTCACTGCTATGTTCGCGATAGTTTGAATGAGACTTATGGCGACGATGTTCAGGCCAATTCGGGTCCCATTCGCGCCGATCTGCTCGGCAATATGTGGGCACAAGGCTGGGGTTCGCTGGCCGATATTGCCAGTGTGGGCGAGTCCGAACCAGCCTATGACCTGACCGAATTGCTGGTTGAGGCCGACTATGATGCACACCAGATGGTGGAAGTCAGTGAACGCTTCTATACATCGCTCGGCTTGCCCGAACTGCCTGATACATTTTGGGAAAGGTCGCTGATCACGCGGCCGGAAGATCGCACGGTTGTGTGCCACGCCTCGGCCTGGAATATCGACTCGCAAGACGATATCCGGATCAAGATGTGCACCTATGTGAACGCCGATGATTTCCGCACCGTCCATCATGAATTGGGGCATAACTATTATCAGCGTGCCTATCAAAACCAGGACACGTTGTTCCAGAACGGTGCCCATGACGGCTTCCACGAAGCGATTGGTGATTTCGCTGCCCTGTCTGTGACACCGGAATATCTGGTTCAGATTGGCTTGCTTGATGAAGATCAGGTGCCTGACGCATCGGCAGATTTGGGACTTTTGATGGACCTGGCGCTCGACAAGATCGCTTTCCTGCCCTTCGCCGTCATGATGGATCAGTGGCGCTGGCGCGTCTTTCGCGGTGAGATTACCCCGGAAGAGTACAACACGGCATGGTGGGAACTCCGTGATCAGTATCAGGGCGTCTATCCGCCGGTCGAACGCCCCGCAGACGCCTTTGATCCGGGCGCAAAATATCACAACGCCAACAATGTGCCGTATCTGCGCTATTTCCTGAGCTATATCCTGCAATTCCAGTTCCAGCAGGCCGCTTGCGAAATGGCCGGTTGGGAAGGCCCGCTTCATCGCTGCACGGTTTACGGCAATGAGGAGGTCGGCGCCCGCTTTGCCGAGATGCTCGAAATGGGGGCGTCACAGCCCTGGCCCGATGCTCTGGAGGCCTTTACCGGCACGCGTGAGATGGATGGATCGGCGATCATTGCCTACTTCCAGCCGCTCATGGACCACATGACGGAAGCCAATGCTGACCGTCAATGCGGTTGGTAATTTCCAGCTAAATCCGGATCGATTGAAGGGCGGCCATGTGCCGCCCTTCT
>CAXBKM010000127.1:0-5861 GCA_963976265.1 uncultured Maricaulaceae bacterium | reverse complement strand
GTGTTGTGGTCTGTTTTCGCCATTGCCTTCATCGATCCCAACTCGACCCTTCATCTATTTGTCTCGACGACGATGGTTGTATCGATCTCGTTGGGCGGGATGATGCCCAGCGCAGAATACCGGCCCAGTTTCATCGCCCTGTCGACTGGCATGTTCCTGCCCTTCTCAATCTACTGGCTCCTTGCCATGGAGGGCCCGGTACGCTTGATCGCCATTGGCTTGTTGGCGCTTTATGGCTTCGGCCTGTTGGTCAGCGCCCGTGCAGAAATACAAACGCGCGAAACCCTGGCCGCAAAACGAAACCGCGAATTATCCGAAAAACTCCGCGAGCAATACCGCGCCACCCGCAAGGTCAGTGCAGAAAAGTCCCGCTTTCTGGCTGCGACCAGCCATGACATGTCCCAGCCATTGCAGGCGCAGGGGTTTTTCATCCGGGCGATACGCCCAACCCTGAACACGCCGGAGCAAACCGATTTAATCGACAAGATCGAAGCGTCATGGCGCAGCCAGCAAACCCTGTTGCGCGCACTGGTGGAAACGGCAAGGCTGGACAGTGGCGCCATCATCCCCAAACCATTGGCGTTTGAGCTCGCATCCGTGCTGGACGGTTTGCGGACCGAGTTTGCAGAGGCGGCGAAGGTCAAATCCATCAATCTGATCATCGCGTCCGACGCTGTCGGGGTTGAGAGCGACCCGCTTCTGATTACCCGGATTTTGCGCAATCTTTTGTCCAATGCGATCAAATTCACGCAGGCTGGTGGCACGGTAACCCTCAACTGGACATCGGACAGCGATCGAATCGTGATCAGCGTCAGCGATAACGGGCCAGGCGTCACAGCCGACCAGCGCGACCAAATCTTTGAAGAATATGTCCAACTTGAAAGCGCGCATGCCGGGGCCCAGCTGGGTTTGGGTTTGGGCCTGACAATTGTCCGCCAACTCGCCACAAAGCTGGAAATCCCACTTCACTTTGAAAGTGAACGGGGCAAAGGCACACGCATTGGCATAAGTCTGCCGCGCGCCCGCAAAGCAGTAAAGAAAACGCCGGTTTCTCAATCCATCAGCCCGTTTGAAGGCGCGCCCCTCATTGTTCTAATCGAGGATGAGGCGGGCATCCGCGAAAGTGTGTCAATCCTGCTGACCTCATGGGGTTGCCGTGTGATTGCCGCCGCCTCCGGGCCCGAGGCGATGGAGCTGATGTCCTGGGCTGACGCCTTGCCAGTCGCGATTATTGCCGACAAGCGCCTGGCGAAGGCCGAAGACGGTTTGGATGCCGCGCTGGCCCTGCGTGAGGACGCGCTGAGCGATATTCCGATTGTCTTGCTGACCGGTGATATTCATCAATTCGAACATGTGTCAGGGGTGCCGCGCATTTCAGTGCTGGCAAAACCGGCTGAAGCTGAAGAACTCTACCGCGCTCTGAGAGATGCTCTGGAAAACACCTGACTAAACCCAGGTCGGCACAATTAAACAAACCCCAGGCTTTGAGCCTTTCGAACGCACGCCGTGCGGGTCCGCACCCCCAATATTTCGAAAATCGCCCGCATATGCGATTTGACCGTGTTTTCACTGATCTCAAGGGTCGCGGCAATGTCGCGATTGGTTGCGCCTTGCGCGATCAAATTCAGGACATCGAGCTGGCGCGGCCCCAATTGCGGTGCCTGACCGGCCTCGCCGGGCGTTTCAAGCGCTTCCGCTTCCAGCGCCTGCGTCTCGGCATCGGAGCCCCAGCGTGGCGGCTTGCCTGCGAGAATGTCTTCAACCGTATTAAGCAGGGCATCCATGTCGGCGGATTTGTGAATAAATCCGCTTGCGCCCAGTCGCATCATTTCAAGGCGGGGCGGCTCGCTGGAAATGCCGGACAGCATTAGCACGCGCGCGCGCGGTTGAAGGCCTCGAATTGCTGACAACAATGCCAGTCCATTCATGCCGCTCATCACCAGATCCAGAACGATCAGGTCGTAGTTTTCACCCGAATTATAGGCTTTCAAGAACACATTGGGGCTGTCATAAACCGTGACATGATAGCCTTTGCCGGCCTGCGAGAGCAGGGCTTTAAAGCCATCTGCAAACAGCCGATGATCATCGACCAGGGCGATTTGATGTGTCGATTCCATGACCTTCACATTATCACTGCATGGCCGATACAGCCTAGGGTGTATTGGCAGCGCATCGCTGCAGATGACCGCATATTCGCCTGCCCATGTTCAAAGCTGAGCGCGCATGCGACGGTTCGCCGCTTGGGGCGGTTATGATTGATGTATATCAATTTGCAGGACTGAGTCTGGAGAGATGCGATGGACGCCATGCCTGAACAGGTCGGTTTTGCCGTGATGACGGTATCTGATACGCGCGACACGAAATCGGACCGCACCGGCCCCTGGTTGCGCGAACAGATGCTCGCCGAAGGTCACGCCATTATCGACCATGCGATCATTCACGATGAGATCGGTCTCATTCAGGCAAAGGCGCGCCAATGGATCGACAATCCAGCCATCCACGCCATTGTCGCGACCGGGGGGACAGGGCTTACGGGACGCGATGTCACGCCCGAAGCTTTCAAGGCCTTGTATGACAAGGAAATGGACGGATTTGCTGCCGTTTTTCATCAGGTCAGTTTTCGATCGGTTGGGGTTTCGACCATCCAGTCGCGCGCGACGGCGGGCATTGCCGGTGCGACGTATTTGTTTGCCATTCCGGGCTCAATGGGCGGATGCAAGGATGCCTGGAACCATGTCCTGAAAGCTGAATTTGACCGCAATCACGGCCCCTGCAATCTCGTTGAGATGATCCCGCGCCTGGCCGAAACATGATTACGCTCGACGAGGCCCGCACCCGCATTGTCACCGCGCTGACCAATTGTGGCACCGAGACGATAGGATACACCGAAGCCTGTGGCCGCGTATTGGCTCACGACCTGATTGCCCAGCGAACCCAGCCGCCATTCGATGCGTCGGCGATGGATGGGTATGCAGTTCGTTCGGGCGATCTCGCCCAGGGCTCAACAGGCTTTACCCTCACTGGAGAGTCCGCGGCCGGTCGGCGCGCGGATCAAGGCGTCGGCGAAAAACAGGCCATGCGGATTTCAACCGGCGCGCCCATGCCAGAAGGCGCCGATCAGGTCGTGATGCAGGAACGCGCGACATTTGATGCCGGCGTTCTGGCTTTTGATGACACAAGCCGGCCCGGAGCCAATGTTCGCAAGGCAGGGATTGATTTCCATTCCGGTGATGTCCTTGCGGTAGCGGGCACAAGCCTGTCGCCGGACGCAATTGGCCTTGCCGTTGGGGCCGAATTGACTGAGCTCAGCGTTTGTCGCCGGCCGCGCGTGGGTATTCTTTCGACCGGAAATGAATTGGTGGAACCGGGTGAAGCCACAGGCCCCGACCAAATTATCAATTCAATTTCCAGGGCGCTGGACGGATGGGTCCGCCTTTGGGGGGGCGAACCGGTCTATCTCGGTATTGCCCGCGATGACCCGGCGGATGTGCGGGCCAAGCTGTCATCGGGTGCCGGGCTGGATTTGATTGTCACGATAGGCGGGGCTTCGGTAGGCGATCACGATCATCTGCGCCGGGTTTTCGCTGAGCAGGGCGGTCTACTCGACTTTGAAAAAATCGCGGTCAAACCTGGTAAACCCACCTGGTTTGGCAAACTGGGGACAAGCTGGTTTTTGGGCCTGCCGGGCAATCCGGTGTCATCGCTTGTGATGGCACGCCTGTGTCTGCGTCCCGCACTGGAGACACTGACCGGGACGTCCGCATCACTGGCTTTTGAAACGGCTGAACTGGGCGTTTCGCTTCGCGCCAACGGCCCACGAGAAAACTTTGTTCGCGCCCGGTTTGAGCCGGGCACAAACCGCGTCTTGCCCCTGACCAATCAGGACTCGTCGGCCCTGTCAGCCCTCGTGCGTGCCAAATGTTTGATTCGCCGCCCGGCTAATGCGCCCGACGCGCAGGCCGGTGAGAGGGTCGATTGCATCATCCTCTGAATGATAAGTTTTAAGACCGTAAGGTTTGGTTTGGGTCTGGCTTGATCCTGGTGCTAACCTGATGCCCGGCTCACTGGGGAGACGATATTGAACCCTTCAATTTCGCGTTTGCGTGGCGGCATCATTCTCGCCGGCGCATTGTTGTTGTCCGCCTGCGGCGGTGACACAGATGATCTCGCCGCAACATCTCCTGAACCGCAAGCGGAGTCTTCCGTCTCAAACCCCGATATGCCCTGTGGTGGCTCACCGACCTGTGTGAATGCCGGCTCGGTCTCATTGGGACATGGCGAAGCCTTCGTTCAACTGCATATTGACCCTGAGCGCGACGATGCCGTCACCCGCTGGGGCAATGTTCTGGGCGACATTATCGATTGCGTTGACGGGGGTCGCAATCTGAACGCCTGCGTGGCCGCGTCTGACAGCGATGACAATTGCAAAGCGGAATTTGCCCGACTGGCGGCAATCGGTGGAGACAATGCGGCTTTCGATGCGGTGTTTCTGATTGAGGGTGGGCTCTGCCGCCCGGCGGAGGGTCAGCCATGATGCGCATGATGGGTCGGATTGCTCTGGCGTTATCGGTCTGGCTGCTTGTTGCGGCCTGGGACACGCGCGTCATTGCCGTCTTTCCCTGGCAATCCATCTATCAGGATGCCGACGGGCTCTCGCTGGCTGAACATACGACAATATCGGATGAAACCTTCGACCGGCTCGATCCAAGCGGGCAATTGCGCGCCCTGTTTGGCCGGGGTGGTTCAGCGACACTGGACGTCGTCGATCTCAATGCCAGTCATTTCCGGCAAACCTTGCTGGGCGTCGAACCTTTTGGTGACGACGAGATCACCCTGTCCGAAGAACGTACAATCCCCCCGCCCGGCCTGTTTTCAGGCCTGCCGGATTACAGCTATGGCATTTATGACTGGCTGAACAAAAACACCACCTGCCCGGCCTTTGCTGACGGGCATTATGCCTGGCGGTGCCATGAATTCATGGGATGGCTGGGCGCCCTCAATTCGGTGCATTTCGGGACCCAGGCGCGCGACATGTATGCACACCAGCACCGCAATGCGCTGGCCCTGGCCGAACGCGCCCGCATCATGCGCGAAGCCATGACCGACGCCGAACGCGAGGTCTACGAGGAGGACTTGCGCGAAGCCGAATTGCTGGCGCTCGCCTATGAGGGCTATGCCCAGCATTTCCTTCAGGATCGATGGGCCGTTGGCCATATGTGGGAACGATGGGCCGCGCCAGACCCCCAGCAGCAGGATGAATCCCTGCCCGCCTATCTGGCCATCGGTGCGCTGGCCGGGATTATCCACGGCTCTGAAGCGCTGGTCTCACAATATGACTTTTTGGAAGTCCTGCTGATGCGGGCAGATCCCATGTCCTCGCCCTTGCCAGGACCGGGCCGGACCGCACAGCCCATGCATTACCGCCATGTCCGCCCCAGCGGCGAAGGGCCGCCTATCCCGGCTGTGGGCGATGAACGCCTGCAGGATGCGCTCATTGGTCAGTTCAGCCTCAATCGCTATCAGCGCGGTGCGCGTAACCAGCGCCTGAACGTTCAAACGCAACTGGACGGCATGTTTGAATGCTCAAGCGCCGGTTGGGTGGAAGTGATTCAGGCGCTTGGCCCGACAGACAGCGGTTATGGCGTCTATGGGGCCGGTTTGACCGGCGATATTCCAGAATTTGAAATTCTCGAACAGGAGGATTGCTGGAATATGTGGGCGACCAATGAGTCGATGATGATCGGCATGCTCGGCCCCAATGCAGGCCGGTCTGTCGCCCTGATCGCTGCCGTGGATTTTGTCATCCCCGATATCGGATCGGATGTCGGTGTGGATTCCGACGGTATTGTGGTCGGTGATCG
>CAXBKM010000126.1:0-5971 GCA_963976265.1 uncultured Maricaulaceae bacterium | reverse complement strand
CATCGTGCAATTCGCGATCAATGCCAATCGCATCGAGCGAGCCCAGATAGAGGTCCTGCAAATCGGCCGGGCTGGGCTTTAGCAGAACCTGAAACTGGTAGTAATGCTGGAGCCGGTTGGGGTTTTCGCCATAGCGGCCATCGCCCGGACGGCGTGAGGGCTGCACATAGGCGGCGCGCCACGGCTTTGACCCCAGCGAGCGTAATGTCGTCGCCGGGTGCAGTGTGCCAGCGCCCACTTCAACATCATAGGGCTGCAGGATCGCACAGCCCTGATCGGCCCAGTAATGTTGCAGGGTCAGGATCAGGTCCTGAAAAGACGGTGCGCTTTTGCCGGTCATGATGCCCGTTATTCCTTGATTCCGGCGCGGTGTCGCCGGTCTTGAAATTCGCGCGGACACTATGAAAGCGCGCCTGCCATATCAAGCCGCACTAGCGGTGACGCAGGCTGCGCAACACGCCGAACAGAAATGCGCCAAAAACCAGCACGAGAATGATGATACCGAGCATGGCCGCTAACCCTTCAATTTCGCCTGAATTTCCAGCAGATCGGCCCAAGCCTTGGCTTTTTCCTGTGGGCGGCGCAGCAGGAAGGCCGGGTGGAAGATCGGCATGGCGTCGACATGTTCGCCCGGCTCGAATGCCTCGTCCTTCATCCGGTATTCCGCCCAGCGGCCCCGCAGGCGCATAATGCCTGTCGTGGAGCGCAGCAAAGCCTGGGCAGCGACACCGCCGGTCAGGACCAACACTTTGGGCTTAATGAGGGCGATATGGCGCTCGATCAGGGGCAGGCAGACAGCAATTTCCTCAGTCGTTGGATTGCGGTTTCCCGGTGGGCGCCAATTGACGATGTTGGAGATGTAGACATCCTTGTCGCGATCCAGACCAATCGCCGCGAACATCTTGTCGAGCAATTGCCCGGAGCGTCCCACAAAGGGCTCGCCCTGCTCGTCTTCCTCGCGGCCCGGCCCCTCCCCGACAATCATCAGATCGGCCTTTGGGTTACCGCGCGCAAATACCATTTGCCGGGCCGTGCGCTTCAGCGGGCATCCATCAAAGGCGTCAATCGCGGTTTTGAGCGCGTCGAGCGTCTTCGCCGCCCCGGCGATTTTGCGCGCATCCTCGGCACTGCCGCCTGTATCGCCATAGCCGGCAGCCTGCGCGGCAGCAGCGGTGGCCTTTGGCTGGGTCTGGGGCTTGGGCACATCGCGCTTTGTCGCTTTGGGTGCTGGCGCGCGTGATTTGGGCAGCGGGTCAGACTCAATGCCCATCTCCGCCCACCAGGAGGCGAGGCTGTGATAGGCTTTTTCGCGTGTTGGCTGCTGGCTTTGCATGGACGTGCCGGGACTCGTGATCTAACTGTAGGGACAGAACCTAATCCAAGACGGTGCTGAGACGAAATGGCTTCGCCAGCACACCTCAAAAGGGGCACGCATATGGCCGATACGGGCGTTGAACGGGAATCAATGGATTATGATGTGGTTATTGTGGGCGGTGGACCAGCCGGTCTGTCAGCCGCAATACGCCTGAAACAGAAGGCCGCCGAGGCCGGGGCAGAGCTCAATGTCGCCCTGCTGGAAAAAGGCGGCGAGATCGGCGCACACATATTGTCGGGCGTGGTGATGGACCCGAAAGCCCTCAACGAGCTGATACCGGACTGGAAGGATCAGGGCTGCCCACTCGACACCCCTGTGACCGACGACAAATTCCTGGTGTTGAGCGAAGGCGGCGCGACGCCTTTGCCAAATTTCGCCTTCCCACCCCTGATGAGCAATCACGGCTGTTATGCCGGGTCACTGGGCGCGGTGACCAAATGGCTTGCCGATCAGGCCGAAGCGTTGGGTGTCGAGATTTATCCCGGTTTTCCCGCCGACGATCTGGTGATTGAAGATGGCATCGTCAGAGGCGTCGTGACAGGCGATATGGGCCTGGCCAAGGATGGCAGCCACAAGGATGGCTATCAGCCCGGTATGGAATTGCGCGGCAAATATGTGCTGATCGGTGAAGGTGCACGCGGTTCGCTCGCCAAGAAATTGATCAGCGACTACAAACTCGATGACGGCCGCGAACCACAAAAATTCGGTATCGGCCTGAAAGAGCTTTGGCGCGTCAAACCGGAAAACCACAAGCCGGGCCTCGTTCAGCACACAATGGGCTGGCCGCTGGACAGTGAAACGGGCGGTGGCAGCTTCCTCTATCATTGGGGCGACAATCTGGTTTCGGTCGGCTTCGTAGTTCATCTGAACTACAAAAACCCCTACATCTCGCCCTTCGGCGAATTCCAGAAAATGAAAACCCATCCGAAGGTCAAAGGTGTGTTTGAAGGCGCGGAACGCCTCTCCTATGGCGCGCGTGCCATCACCGAGGGCGGATACCAGTCCGTGCCAAAACTCGTCTTTCCCGGCGGCGCGCTGATCGGCTGTTCAGCCGGTTTCGTGAATGTCCCGCGCATCAAGGGCAGCCATAACGCGATGAAGACCGGCATGATGGCCGCTGAAGCCGCCTTCGATGCAATCAGCGCGGGTCGAGCGGGCGATACGCTGGACGCCTATGAGGCCGACTATGCCAGCTCCTGGGTCGCCAAGGACCTCAAAAAAGTCCGCAATGTCAAACCGCTGTGGAGCAAATTTGGCGCGGTATTCGGCGTGCTGTTCGGTGGCATGGATATGTGGATGAATACGCTGTTCGGCGTGTCATTCTTCGGCACGATGAGCCATGACGGGACCGATGCCGAGGCATTGAAACCGGCATCGAACTTCACACCGATTGATTATCCCAAGCCTGACGGCGTCCTGACTTTTGATCGCCTGTCCTCAGTGTTTATTTCCAATACCAATCACGAGGAAGATCAGCCCGTTCACCTTAAGCTGAAAGACAGCGACTTGCAAAAAACAAGTGAGTGGGAAGTTTTTGCTGGTCCGTCGGCACGCTATTGCCCTGCAGGTGTTTACGAATGGATTGATGACGAAAAAACCGGTGACAAAGCCTTTGTGATCAATGCCCAAAATTGCGTGCATTGCAAAACCTGCGACATCAAGGATCCGAACCAGAATATCAACTGGACAACGCCCGAAGGCGGCGGCGGTCCCATTTATGTGAATATGTAAACGGCACCGTAACTTGCCAGCCGCCAGACTGAAGGTCAGCATGCGCACCATGATCAAGATACTCCGCCTGCCCATCCTGCTCGGCCTGAGCCTGACCATCAGCGCCTGTTCGGCAACGACCGGAAACTCGGTACAATCGATATTTGGCGCAGAACCGGAAGAAGAGCGCTCCGCCTATGGCGCTTTTCTGGCCGCACGCGTGGCAGGCAGCAGCCGCGATACGCGCAATGCATCAGATTATTACGCGCGGGCCATGGAACGCGCGCCGCAAAGCGGTTTTCTGTCAGAACGCGCCTTCATTGCATCCCTGATGGCTGGCGATACAGGCCGCGCCATTGCAACGGCGCGCGATGCAGCCAATGCCGCCGACGAAACACGCCTGGCACGCCTCTATCTGGCCACCGATGCCATTGCCGACCGGCGCTATAGCCAAGCGCGCGAATGGCTGGATGCGGAAGGTTTTGGCCCGTTCAACAGCTTCCTGGCAGAGGTTCTCGATGATTGGGCACGCGCCGGAATGGGCGATGTCGATGGCGCAATAGCCCGCGCCGAAGCGGCAACGCCGCCCGGATTTGCAACCGCCTTTCATACCCTGCACCGCGCTTTATTGCTCGAACAGGCGGGGCGCGATGAAGAGGCCAGTACAATTTACAGCCTTGCCCTGTCGCAAACGCCCTTTCGCCGCATGGCGGTTGAGCTGCTCGGTGCCAATCTGGAACGGCGTGGCGAGCGGGCCGAAGCGGCCGGATTATATCGCGGTTACCTGATGTCGGAGGCCAATGAGCCGACAATTCGGGCGGCTCTCGAACGCGTCGAAGCCCGCCGCCGCGCCCCGCGCGAACCCAATCTGCGCCAGCGCGCCGGTCTGGCCATGTATGGCCCCGCAGCCCTGTTCGCGACGCAGGCGGAGATGGATTTGTCGGTAATTTATCTGCGTTTTGCCCAGCGCCTCGACCCTGAATACGCCACCACGCGCCTGCTGCTCGCATCAACGCTGGAACGGCTGGAGATGTATGAAGCGGCCATCGCGGAATACTCCGCTGTTCCTGAAGGCCCTTTCCATCAATCAGCCCAGATTGATCGCATCTATCTGCTGGCGCGCACCGGCGAGGAGGACGCCGCCTTTGCCGAAGCCCGGCAACTGGCCACGGAAAGCGACAGTATCGATGCACGCACGCTGCTGGCAGATTTGCATCGCTGGCGCGGTGATCTCGACGAAGCTCAAGCAGGCTATGGCGCCGTGATCGCAGAACGTCTGGCGCTGGGTCAGGTGCCGACCTGGCAACTCTATTATTTCCAGGCTGGCGCGCTCGAAACGCTGGACCGATGGGACGAGGCTGAACCGCTTTTCCTGCAAGCGCTGGAAATCGCGCCGGACGAGCCGCAAATCCTGAACTATCTCGGCTATGCCTGGGTGGTTCGCGGCGAGAATATCGAACGCGCCTTCACCATGATTGGCCGCGCCGCAGCGGCGGAGCCGACCTCGGGCTATATCATCGACAGTCTGGGCTGGGCGCATTATGTGCGCGGCAATTTTGACGAGGCCGTCCAGCATCTGGAACGTGCCGCAGCGCTGTCGCCGGACAGCCCGACGATCAATTATCATCTCGGCGATGCCTATTGGCAGGTCGGGCGTTATCTCGAGGCGCGCTTTCAGTGGGAGCGCGCGCTTGAACTCGAACCCGAGCCCGAAGAAATCGAAGGCCTGCAAGCGCGACTGGAATCGGGCCGCGTACCGACTGAGGGCGAAACCGCTGTTGTTGAAAGCCAGGTGTCACAAGAGCCGTGATCGAGGAATTTGCGCCGGCCAAGGTCAATCTGACCCTGCATGTCGGACCGGTGCGCGCGGATGGGTATCATCCCGTTGACAGCCTTGTGGTTTTCGCTGATCGGGGCGATCGATTGAGCGTCTCGCCCGCGTCAGATTTCAAACTGGTCATTGAAGGCGAAGGGGCGGAAACCCTGAACGCCGAAGCCGAAAATCTTGTTTTGAAGGCCGCGCACTTATTGCATGAAGTCGGCGGACTGCCCGCTTCAACCGGCGCACATATTCATCTCAACAAGACCATACCGCTGGGTTCCGGACTGGGCGGCGGATCGGCCAATGCCGCAGCCGCACTGCGAGCGCTCAACACGCTTTGGACCCTAGACTGGCCAGTGGAAAAACTCGCTGATCTGGGCGCGCAAATCGGGTCGGATGTCCCGGCCTGTGTCTGGTCGAAACCCCTGCACATGACCGGGCGCGGCGAGCAGATCACCTTGCTCACAGAATGGCCGGAATTAAGCGGCGTGCTGTGCCTGCCCGGATCGTCGGTTTCAACAGCCCGGATATTCAGCGCCTACGATGCCAATCTGCCGGATGCCTTGCGCCTGTCGGCTGTTGCACCCACCCATGATGTTGAGGCGGCGCTCGCCATGGTGAATGCCGGCACCAACGATCTCGAAACTGTCGCGATCCAGCAGGCGCCTGTCATCGGCCACGCCATCACGGCGCTGCGCGGTGAACACAGGCCTGCATTGGTGCGAATGTCAGGATCAGGCTCAACGGTGTTTGCGATCCATAATGCGTATGAAACTGCCGAGCTGGCGACCAGGGCGTTGACCCAAACATACCCCGATTGGCGTTTCGTGCCGGTTCGTCTGGGCGGCACCTGACAATGCCCTTATCGCCGCTTCGTCAAGGCTGTAAGAGAAGGCCATGATCGCCCTCGCCCTTTCAGCCCTAGCCGGCTTGTCGATATCAGCCCTGACCAGCTGGATTGTTGTGCGCGCCGGTGTGCTCGACCATCCCAATGCGCGCTCCGCCCATACCCAACCAACACCGCGAGGTGGCGGTCTGGCGATTATGTCCGGCCTGGGCGCGGG
>CAXBKM010000125.1:0-6018 GCA_963976265.1 uncultured Maricaulaceae bacterium | reverse complement strand
ACTGACCCGTCCATTCTCGTCGCTGCGCCAGTGTCCGCTGATCCAGGACAAATCGTCGGATGGCGATTGCGCCTCCGCGCATGCGGACAGCAAGAGAATAGCAGGCAGAATGGCATTAAGACGCGTCATGAAGAGGCTCCGGTCACGGGATGGTTGCTACGTCCACCATAGACAGGCGCTCACTGACCGGTCTTGAATGTTTCGGACAGTTGAGAAGGGTGCAAATGGACGCGCCGGACTATGATTCGATACCGCCGCCGCAGCGCCTTGATGACCGAATCGCCCTGATCTGGCGTTTGGCCACTCCGGCCAGTGACATCACACAAAAGGTTAGTCCCGATGGCTGTTGTGAAATCATCCTGCATCGCGGCACATCGCCGCTGGAGCAACGCGGCGACGGGGAATGGACGCGTCAGCCCACAATCTTCCTTTATGGTCCACTGACCCGTGTTTTGAATCTCGCCAATCCTGAACCGCTCGATTTTATTGCCATACGCCTCCACCCTTGGGCGGTCGGTTGTTTGGGGCCATCGCCCAGACACTGGCGCGACAAGGCTTTGGATCTCGAGGATATTCGACCGGGCCTCGCCGGGCAGCTGTCAGGCCTCTATGAGCGCGCCGAAACACTCGACCGGTTCTCGCAATTGGTCGGGCCTACGCTGGACGCCGCCCTGCCGGTTTTTGATGCCATGCCGGTCGCGCGCGCTGCGATTGAGGCGCTGGAAACGGATGATCCGATCTCGATGACACAACTGGCAGAGCGGCAGCGTCTGACAGAGCGAACCCTGTCGCGCCGGCTGGAGCGCGCTGTGGGATTGAATGCCAAGTCCGTCATGCGGATTACCCGATTTCACCGGGCGCGGGCCGCCATCAAGGCCGGTGCAGACAATCTCAGCGCCGTCGCCGCCGATTGCGGCTATGCCGATCAGGCCCATATGACGCGCGATTTTCGCCAATTGAGCGGCGAGACTCCGCGCCTGATCCGAAAACCCGCAACCTTCGATCCGATTTACGGCTCGGATTAGGTCGTTCTACTCCACCCGCTCATAGGTCCAGACCTGCATGCGGTTTTCGTCCAGGTCTGAAATCGTAATGGTCATGGCGTCGCCAAAGCGCTCATAGCGCAGGCGTTGCGGAAAATCATGCTCTGCATTTTCAAACACCGCCATGTCGACCCCGGTCTCGGTCAGGGTAAACGCGGTGGCCGGCTGACCACCCGGCTGGGCGTAATACACCGTCGCCTCGCCGGTCATGATGCGCAGGAATTCAAATCCCGTCGTTTCACCATTGCGGATATAGCGCACATAACCAAGCAGGCTGCCGCCCTCTTGCGAGCTCCAGACTTCTTCAGACATGCGGTTTTCGGTCTCGACGCGCCAATGACCGGAAAGCCAGTTCAGATCGGCGTCCTGGGCGACTATGGGCGCACTCAATGAGGCGGCCAAAGCCAGGGCTGAAACGAATATCGTGCGCATGAATGGCCTCCCGTAAATCGCCCAATGCCGGACCAGTCTAAACGCAAAGCCGCGATTTGTCGCGGCGCAGCCGTTTCTGGCGTCTTGCGAGCCAACCATCACGGCGCTACACCCCATCCAACGCTTTCATTCACACGCTTGACGAAGGAGGCCCTCATGGCCCGCAACAAGATCGCACTTATTGGTTCTGGCATGATTGGCGGCACGCTCGCCCATATCGCAGCGCGTGAAGAATTGGGTGATGTGGTTCTGTTCGACATCGCCGAAGGTGTTGCCAAGGGCAAGGCGCTCGATATTGCCGAGGCGAGCCCCGTCTTCGGCAAGGATTCATGGCTGAAAGGCGCGAATGATTACGCCGCCATTGCAGGCGCGGACGTTTGCATCGTCACCGCCGGTGTGCCGCGCAAGCCCGGCATGAGCCGCGATGATCTGCTGGGTATCAATCTGAAAGTCATGAAAGCCGTTGGCGAAGGCATCGCCAAGCACGCGCCCGACGCTTTTGTTATCTGCATCACCAATCCGCTTGATGCGATGGTTTGGGCCTTGCGCGAGTTTTCAGGCTTGCCCCACAACAAGGTGGTCGGCATGGCCGGCGTACTGGACAGCGCACGCTTCCGCTGGTTCCTGGCCGAAGAGTTTGGCGTCTCTGTTGAAGACGTCACCTCCTTTGTGATGGGCGGGCATGGCGACACGATGGTGCCGCTGCTGCGCTATTCCACCATTGCCGGTATTCCCGTGCCCGACATGGTCGAAATGGGTTGGTCGACGCAAGAGAAAATGGACGCGATTATTGACCGTACGCGCGGCGGTGGCGGCGAGATTGTCGGCCTTCTCGGCAATGGATCCGCCTATTACGCACCGGCCGAAAGCGCCATCGACATGGCGGTTTCCTATCTGCGGGACAAGAAACGCATCCTGCCCTGCGCGGCGCATCTGACCGGCCAGTTCGGCGTGGATGATTTCTATGTTGGTGTGCCGGTTGTGATCGGTTCAGCTGGCGTAGAGAAAGTCGTCGAGATTGCCCTTAATGATGACGAAAAGGCGATGTTCGACGCCTCCGTCGCCGCCGTTCAGGGGCTCGTCGAATCCTGCCGTGTGCTTGACCCGAACCTGGGCTGAGCCATTTCCTCAGGGCCGCGTGTTTTGAGGAGAGCGTTATGCTCCGTTCCATTTTGCCTGCCTTGATGCTTTTTGTTCTGCCGCTCGCCGCATGTGGCAATAACGACGATCCCGTTGAACAGTCACAGGCGGCGGCCGCCGGCCTGGGGCCTGCAATCGGCAGTCTTGTGCCGGACATTCGCCTTTTGGATGCCAATGGCACCGAACGCACGCTCGCCGATCTGGCCGGAGAGAATGGCAGTGTCGTATTCTTCAACCGCTCGCTTGATTGGTGCCCGTATTGCCAGCGTCAGGCCTTGGAGGTTGAGGATGCCGCCGACGCGTTCGACGCTCGCGGATATGGCCTGGTCTTTATCACCTATGATCCGGTCGATGATCTTGCCATGTTCTCGGAACGCCAGGGCGTATCGATTGTGCTCTTGTCGGATGAGAATTCGGCGACAATTGATGCGTTTGAGCTGCGTGACCCGATGTATTCGGACCCGAACCATTATGCCTATGGCGTGCCCTATCCCATTGCCTTTGTGCTCAACACGGATGGAATTGTTCAGGCCAAATTCTGGCACGAGCCGGGCTTCGGTCAGGACGGCGGTTATCAAATCCGTATTGATGTGAATGATGTATTGAACGCGATAGACGCGCTGTAGGATCACATCAGAACGGCACGAGAGCCAGGCGCGACATATCAGCCGGGTTCAGGCGCATGATCTCGAAGGATAGTACCAGCATATAGCTGGTCCATATCAGGACAGGCCACAGAGACACACCGGCCAGCTTGGCCGACCGCCCGGCAAACCACACGGTAAACACCGTCACAATCCAGGACCAGGCAATGGCCAGAAAGCCATAAGCCGGATCGCGCAGGATCAGGAAGGCCACAATCCACCCGGCCGAGGATACGAACAGGGCCATCTCCCCAGCCAGAGCCAGCCAGCGCCAGCCCGGCCGCCCGAAACGCTCGGTTGCCCATAGGGCATAGGCCATCAGCAAGGTTTTTCCGATCCACAGCCAGGACAGGACATTGATCGGAATGGCCCAGCCTGGCTGGCGCAAATCATCCATCGCCCAGCTCGCCGTGCCCGACGCATAGGCCCAGCCCGAAATCGTGCCGGCCGCAGCGGCTGCCACGATCAGGTAGAAGGCCAGACGGCCGACACTGGGATGGTCACGGTGTTCCAACAATAATCTCCTTGCCGCATCAAAGCGGGACAACATCCACGTTTTGCAATCTTCACGCCGAAAGGCTGGACAGGGGCTGAGCCATTCATTCATGACCGCGACAGGCTTGAGGAACTTTCCGCCAGGACGATTACTGGCTATCAAGGTGGTATTGCTTAAAGGATCTCCTTCATGACAACGCTCGCTGACGCATTGGGCCCGGTTCTGGAAACAGATCGGCTGATCCTTCGCCCGCCCGAAGAACGCGATCTGGAACCGATGTGCGCCTTGATGGGCGATGAAGAGACCACACGCTTTATCGGCGGCGTTCAGTCACCGCCAATGGTCTGGCGGGCATTGTGCGGAATTGTCGGCCACTGGGCGATGCGAGGATATGGATTCTTTGTTGTCGAGGATAAAGTCAGCGGTGAATGGCTCGGCCGGGTCGGCCCCTGGTACCCGCATGGCTGGCCGCAGCCGGAAATCGGCTGGACAATTTCGCGACAGCATTGGGGCAAGGGCTATGCCGTCGAAGCGGCCGCGCGCTGTATGGACTGGGTGTTTGACGATCTGGGCTGGAGTGATGTCATTCACCTGATCGACGTGAAAAATGTGGCGTCCGCAAGCGTTGCTAAAAAGCTGGGCTCCTACAATTGGAACAAGCCGGTTGAAGTCGCCGGTTTTGGCATGATGGCCGATCAATGGGGCCAAACCCGCGCCGAATGGCTGGCGCGCCAAAGCAGCGCCTAGACAGCCAAATTTACAAAGCCATTGCCTATGACTGACTCTCGTGTTTGACATCAATTCGATGTTTAGCTAAATGTCAATTCATGAGCATCGTCTTTAAAGCCCTGTCTGACCCGACACGCCGCCGCGTTCTTGAGCTTCTCAAGTCCGGCGCGATGAGCGCTGGCGATCTGTCGGCCCATTTCGATGTGTCCAAACCCACCATGTCGGCGCATTTCGCGGTCCTGCGCGAAGCCGATCTCGTCGCTTCGGAGAAGCTCGGCAAATCCGTCATGTACCAACTCAAAATGTCGGTTCTGGAAGACGCCCTTCTCGGCTTTGCAAAGGCGTTCGGCTGGCAATTGCAGGACATTTCCGGCGACGCATCGACACCCCAGACCCGCGAGGGAGACACCCAATGAACACCCTGTTCCTGACCGCCTATCCACTAAAGGCCGCTGCGCTCACACTGATCGCCCTGGCCCTCTCCAACTGGGCCTTTGAGCCCCAGAAAGCCCTGATCTGGTGCGGTGTCTTGCTCGCAATCAGCTTCGGGTGCCTCATCGGCTGGAAACTTGGCCGCGGTGACAGCCAAAGCGCCCGGTCGATCCGCGCCAGCCTCTTCGGTGCCGCCCTGATCCTCAGCGGTGCACTGGCGATTTCACTGGGTGACGCTCTGGGCATTCTGGACACGATCGTTGGCGAGCGCCTATTCGGCGTGATGCTCGGCCTGACACTTGTCGTGACCGGCAACTTCCTGCCCAAAACCGTTCGCCCCCTCACCCGGCAACACTGCGATACAGCGCGGCTGCAGACCATCGAGCGCTATGCTGGATGGATACTGGTTGTCGCCGGACTCGCCCACGCAGCGATCTGGATTTTCGCACCCGCTGGCAGCGCCAACATGGCGGCCTTGATGGTCGTTGCTGCCGCCTTCTTCCTGATTGCCGCGATATGGATGGTGATGTCCCGTTCATCCGTCAACCCCAGCGCCTAGGAGATAACGATGCCCCAAGACACAACCCGCCTGTCACCGCTTTGGGCCGGACTGGCCATTCTTCTGATCGTGGCCTTGATCAGCGTCATCGTCGCCAGTTCTCTTGATCTGGTGGAGCGCGAGCTGGCCAAGCGACTGGCCTGCACCGTGTTCGGCCTGATGTTGCTCGGCGCGGGAAATATCCTGCCCAAAATTATCCTGCCTATAGGTGCCGGAAAAACAGGACGGACCGACCGGTTTGCCGGTGCCATTTTCGTGCTCGCAGGCCTGACCTGCGTTGGCGTCGCAATCCTTGCGCCTGGCGACCAGATCCTGCTGATTGAGGCTATCGTCGGCATATCCGCCTTTGTACTGGCGGGCCTTAACTGGCTACGCTTGGCACAGACAGCTTCGCCGGACGACAGCGCCAAGGCGGACGCTGAATCGACCGCATCATTCAATAAGGCCAAGGCTCAGCGCATGGCCATATTCCTGATACTCAATGCCCTGTTCTGGACTTTCCTGATCTTCATTGCGGACAGGCTGTGGGGCGATGTGGCCGCG
>CAXBKM010000124.1:0-6022 GCA_963976265.1 uncultured Maricaulaceae bacterium | reverse complement strand
TGTATTGCCGCGACAAGCTGGGGATCCCCAACGAAAACCTCAACGTCAATGGCGGCGCCATCTCCATCGGCCATCCCTATGGGATGTCGGGGGCGCGCATGGTCGGCCATGCCCTGATCGAGGGTAAACGCCGCGGCGCAAGATATGTCGTCTGCACAATGTGTGTCGGCGGCGGCATGGGCGCAGCTGGCCTGTTCGAGGTTTTGTAGGGCCAAGGCGCCCGATCTCCTCTCCCTTGATGGGAGAGGTGCCGAGCAATTGCGAGGCGGAGAGGGTGGGAAGCACAGGCTTCAGAGTCTGACACCCCTTCCGGCCCTCCGGGCCACCTTCCCCATCAAGGGGAAGGAGAAGACGCGATACCGGCCCGCATTCTCTCACCCGGAGACATACATTTCTTGCCCGCAGACCTGTGAATGCTTAAGCTGCCCACCAACACCAACGCGCAAAAGGAGATATTTGATGATTGTATCCATGCTCCGTAAGGCTGGAGAAGCCTGAGCGCGCCCTTGCGTCTGCGGACATCAAGTCCGCCCCCTGTTTGCGTTTCACCCTGTCCGGCCTTTGAACCTGTCCGCTGGCTCACGCCTGTGGAGACTGCTTTCGGCTGCGCGCGTGCCGCGTCGCAGCCTGCCCGGACACAACAATAATGACGACTTACACACTTCAACAGCTGGGCTGGGGCCCGGCCTTTCTTCAAGATATCAATTTTGACACCGAAAACCTCGACGATGTCGCCCGGATCACGGCGGTCCATCGCAATCGCTATGAGGCTATGGATCAGGCTGGATCGCTGGATTTGCGGCCCGCTCCCGATTTTCTCGAAGCCGAAGATCGACCGACAATTGGCGATTTCATTCTGGTGGACCGCGCGCAGATGCGCCCGGCGCGTCTGCTGCCGCGCAAATCCCTGTTCAAGCGCAAGACACCCGGCAAGGATCGCACGACCCAATTGATCGCTGCCAATGTCGATACCGCCTTCATCGTCTCCTCGTGCAATGACGACCTCAATACGGCGCGCATTGAGCGCTACCTTTCGATGGTCCGCGAGGCTGGGGCCATGCCCGTTATCGTCCTGACCAAAGCCGATCTGGTTGAGGATCCGGAAACATATTCAGACCGGGCCCGCAGCGCAGCAGGCGGCGCATTGGTTGAAACCCTCAATGCGAAAGATATGAGCACGCTCGATCCGCTGCGCGTGTGGTGCGGACCAGGTCAGACGATTGCCCTTGTCGGGTCATCAGGTGTCGGCAAAACAACGTTGATGAATTCCCTGACCGGGGCGACCGATGATACAGGCGATATACGCGAGGACGACGCAAAAGGACGTCACACGACGCGCTCGCGAACCATCACCCTCCTGACGGAAGGCGGCTGGATCATCGACACGCCCGGCATGCGTGAACTGGGCCTGACGGATGTCGCCGAAGGCCTTGACGAGACATTTGGTGATATCGCTGATCTCGCCGCGACCTGCCGGTTTTCTGATTGCGCGCATGAGGCCGAACCGGGTTGCGCCGTGCAGGCGTCCGTTACGGCTGGTGAAATCGATATTGAGCGATTGGCCCGCTATAAAAAACTGCAACGGGAAATCCGGTTCAACAACGAAACCCTGGCCGAGCGACGCACCCGAATGAAGCAATGGGGCAAGGAGATCAAAAACGCCCACGCCAAACGCCGTGCACTCGGGGATTTGAAGCCGTGACGTCGTGACGCCGGGAGGACTAAAGCCGCGCTTCGACCCAATCAGCGAATTTCGTCATTTCAGCTTCGCCGCCAATTTCATTGAGGGTTTCATGACGGAAATCTTTCAGGATTTCGATCGAGACATCGCTGAAGCGCGCTTTTTTGAGGTGTTTCGCGAGTGTCTTCATCGCCTTGCCGCCCTCGGTCGCCGGGTCGTTCGACCCGCCGATCAGGTGGAATGGCATGTCCTTGCGAACCGACTTCAGATTGTCTGAATCGGCACCAAACGCCATTCCGCCAACAAAATCCTTCCAGAGTGAGATTTGCGCGGGCCAGCCGCATAAGGGATCGGCCACATAGGCATCGACCTGGTCCAAATCACGCGAGAGCCAGGCTGAATGAGGGCGTTCATCTCCAAATTTCTTGTCCCATGTTTTAAAACTCAACATATCGAGCAGTGCGCTGGGCTTGTGATCGCCTCCGACGAGCGATTCCAGTCCCAGGACAAATTTCATCAGGCCAATCGGTCCAAACAGATTGGAATTCCAGACCGCGACGCCCGCAATGGCCTCGCTTTGTATCAGGGCGTGGTTCAGCGCGATGACGCCGCCCATGGAATGCCCAAAGACGAAGACCGGAATCCCTGGAAATTTCAGCCGCAAATCGGCCTCGACTGCTGCGACATCGGCCACAACCTTGTTCCAGCCATCGACGTCCGCATAGCGACGCGGTGCGCCATCATGGGCTATGGTTGCGCCATGTCCGCGATGATCATGCGCACAGACATGAAAGCCCCGCGCGCTGAGCAGGGTGGCAAATTTTTCGTAGCGCGCGGCGTGTTCAGCAAGGCCATGATTGATGTGAATGATGGCGCGCGGCGGGCCGTCCTTGGCAGCGCATTCATGGAGGGCGAGCTGCGCGCCCGTTGGACTGTTCAATGTGCGTCGTTCAAAGCCGCCTTGCGTCATGCCGAATTCCCCCATCTGATCTGACCTCGACAGGCTAGCGCGTTTTCACTTTGAAAGGCGAGGCTATAGTCTTTTAAGCAGGGCAGGGGAGCATGTGTGATGTCAGAGACCAAATCCGCCATTCTGGCGATTGACCAGGGCACGACGAGTTCGCGCGCCATCGTGTTCTCGCGGACCGGCGAGGTCATCGCCATGGCACAGGCCGAGTTCGCGCAAATCTACCCGCAGCCCGGCTGGGTCGAGCATGATCCGGAAGTCATCTGGGCGACGGTCACCAACACGATGCGTCAGGCCGTCGCGAAAGCCGAGGCGAAAGGCTGGACCGTCCGCACGGCCGGGGTCACAAATCAGCGCGAAACATCCATTATCTGGGATCGCAGAACGGGGCGCCCCATCCATAACGCCATAGTCTGGCAGGACCGGCGCACGGCGGACATTTGCCGTGATTTGCGGCGTGCCGGACATGAAGACGCGGTGCGCGCCAAAACCGGTCTCGTGCTCGACCCGTATTTCTCCGCCACCAAATTCGCGTGGATTCTTGACGAAGTGGAGGGTGCGCGCGCCAGAGCTGAACGCGGCGAATTATGCTTCGGCACGGTCGACAGTTATTTGATCTGGCGATTGACCGGTGGACGCGTTCACGCGACCGACGCGACGAATGCCAGCCGGACTGCGCTGTATGATCTCAAAACCGCGCGTTGGGACGCTGACTTGCTGGACCTGTTCGACGTCCCGGCCAATGGCCTGCCGGAGGTGCGCGACTGCGCGGCTGATTTTGGGGTGATCGAGGATGATTTGCTGGCAGGCGCGATCCCCATCTGCGGTGTGGCTGGCGACCAGCAGGCGGCGGCAATCGGTCAGGCGTGCTTTAATCCGGGCGAGGCGAAATCGACCTATGGCACCGGCGCCTTTCTGTTGCTCAATACGGGTCGCCAGATGGCCCTGTCGGAGAACCGGCTCCTCGCGACGGTGGCTTATCGATTGTGCGGCGAAACCACTTTTGCACTGGAGGGCTCGGTCCTGTCGGCCGGTGCAACCGTGCAATGGCTACGCGACGGGCTGGGGCTGATTGCCAAGGCGTCAGAGATTGAAGCGCTGGCGGCAAGCGCCGACCCGAAAAGCGGTGTCTATCTGGTTCCGGCCTTTACCGGGTTGGGCGCGCCGTGGTGGGACGCCGATGCGCGCGGCGCGATAGTGGGACTGACGCGCGGCACCGGGCGCGCCGAGCTTGCCATGGCGGCGCTCGATTCGACCGCGCATCAGACCGGTGATTTGCTCGATGCGATGGCGCGCGACGGCGTGGCAACGCAACGTCTGAAAGTCGATGGCGGCATGGCAGCCAATGATCGCCTCCTGCAGCGTTTGGCCAATCTGACCGATGTCGAAGTGACGCGGCCAGTCACTGCCGAATCCACCGCCTGGGGCGCAGCGTTTTTGGCCGGACTGGGTGCCGGCCTGTTTGCCTCGCTCGATGAGGGCGCAAAACTCTGGAAAGCCGATCGCGTCTTCGTTCCTGATATGGATGCTGCGACGCGCCGCGCCAGCCGCAGCGGTTGGGCCGATGCTGTCGCGCGCGTGCGGACGGGTTAGGCGCTACCAGTCAATCCTATTCGATTTCGCCATCATCATAGCGTTTCGAGAAGTCGGTCTCTTTGCCTTCAGCGAGCATTTTGGCCTGATCAACCCAGAATTCGCGTTCGATTCGACCCTTGAAATTCAGCCGCTGATTGAAGGCGTCAATGTCGGCCCGTGTCCAATTGGCGATCTGTTCGAAGCGCCAGACATCGATGGCATTCAGCTTGCCTTCCAGAATCGGCCCGATGCCGCTGATCCGCTTGAGATCATCAGCCGGTGGCATGGCCTCTTCTTGAGCGGCTAATGGCGCCGCGGCGGCAAAAGACTGTTGCGACTCATTGGCGGCCCGGCACTCCTGGAGCTCGGCACGCAATCGGACTTTGTCAGCTCCGCATTCGCCTAGCTCGGCCTCCAGACGTGCAATGCGCGCCTGGAGCGCGGAATCATCTGTTTGCGTGCCACTATTCCGGTTGCGGAAAAACCACCAGCCGATCAGCAAGCCGATCAGGAAAGCGATGAGCAACAGAACTGCAATTTCGGCAATAAGATAGGTCATCGCGATATCATTCCTCTTCATCAAGAAGGGTAAACTCCACGCGCCGGTTTATGGCGCGCCCTTCTTCATTGTCGTTCGAAGCAATGGGGACATCCAGTCCATACCCGACGGCCACAACCCTCGTTTCAGGTATACCTGATGCTATGAGATACGCAGCCACGGATTGGGCGCGTTGTGCGCTAACGCCCCGGTTGGCTTCAGCGGTGCCAACATTATCGGTGTGCCCACCCACTTCGAGCATGCCGTCGGGGCAATTTGTGGCGATTTCAACGATCCGGTCCAGCAGCACGTAACTGGCTGGATCAATTTGCGCAGAATTGAATGCAAACTGGACATTCTCTTCGGAAATCGCGGCATCAAATTCATTTTGGCAAACGGCCTGAACGCTCGGTGCGGGATCGGATGTTGCCGGTTCTGTATTGGCCAGTGCGGAATCGTCCGGAGTTCCAGAGTCATCGACGGTTTCGCCGTCCTGCGACCCGGCCATGTCGTCTGCGCCTTCGGATGCGCCGTCCGCAGGCAGGCTATTAGAAATGTCTGCATCAGTATCGGAAGGCGACCTTAACCCAGCGGTCTCATTGTCAGCACTATCAAGCCGCGCAACCGGTTGCGGTGTTTCGTCCGCATCGCCTGGATCAATGACTGCCTCGTCGGCTTCGGTTGCTTGGTCGCCGGAGAGCGTCATGCGGTCGTGCGCGCGTCGAATACCCCAAACATCATCAACTACGGACAATGTCTGTTGTCTTGCTGTGCGATCCGGTGCCTCGCCAAAAATATACGCGTCCCGACCATCCATTTCGACTCGGGGCCAGTCCAGCGCATTGTCCCTCAGCGCCTGCACCGACCATTCGCCGAGTTCGGTTTCGACCGGTTTGGCTTTGAACAGATTCCCGCCAGCCGCAATCAGTGCAGCGATTATAATGATCGCAATAAGCTTCATATTGGGTCCCGGTCAGGTTACACAAAATTAACTTTTGAAAACCCTATCTCCAAATTTGACGTATATGCAAGCCGTTGTTGGTTTTTGCGGCTGCTCCATACGGTCGCACCGTGAACGGTGAAACATGTCATCATTCGTGCGGGCCTCTGGTGATTTTCAATGAACATGCAAGCAGAACCGGAGCGAGTCGCTTCACGATTTTAGCCGAGAAATTGGACGAATTTACGCGACCGTCTGTCATCCTATAGGCGTGGTGACAGACGATTAGCCTTCATCAAAGGCGTAGGGGCTCATCCCGCG
>CAXBKM010000123.1:0-6060 GCA_963976265.1 uncultured Maricaulaceae bacterium | reverse complement strand
ATGTCGCACGCGAAGGCGTAATCGTGCGCACAGCAGACCGCCCTGTCATGGTGCTACTTGATGGCAATGTGCAACAGATTGATAGTGACGATTCGCTGAGCTTTCTGACATTCGAGCGCTACGAGTTTGACTTGAGTGAATTCGTCGATGCTGCGCAGGTCCTGTTCTTCAAGGATTCCGACAAGTTTCTCGATGAACTCTTCTTCCCCGATGCGGTGTCCGTTGCGCGATCGCGCGGCGTTGAGCGTCTTTACGCCGAAGCGCATTACCGCCTGTCAGCGCCGATCTACAATGTTGCGCTGATGCTGATCGCCGCAGCCGCATTCCTGGGTGGGCAACACTCGCGGATGGGCAATGGGCGGCGCGTTCTGATCGCCATTGCCATTGCGCTGACCGTTCGAATGGTCGGATTCGCGGCCCAGTCGGCCGCCGCCGATGATATTTGGATGAATTTGGCGCAATATCTGATCCCGGTTCTGGCGATCATCGGAGCGTTGATCATTATTTTCCGACGCGCCCGCTCGGCCAGATCGGCCCCAGAACCGATTACGGAGGCCTGACGCCATGCTCATGCCCAGCCGCCTCAGTCGCTATCTCGCATTTGAAACGATCATTGGTCTGATCGGCGCGATTATGGTCATCGGCGCCGTGATTTTGCTGGTCGATTTTGTCGAGCAATCACGTGCTATCGGTACGCGGGTCGAAGTGTCTGCCCTTGATCTATTGACCCTGACTGCGCTCAAAGCCCCGCTCCTGCTTGAAGAAACCCTGCCCTTCGTTTTTCTCTTCGGCGTGCTGGCAACCCTGTTTCGCCTGAATCGACGCAGCGAGCTCATCGTCATGCGCGCTTCGGGTTATTCGGCCTGGCGAATTTTGGCAGCCCCGATGGTGATTGCCTTCATCGCCGGGATATTGGGCGCAACAGCGCTCAATCCGATTGGCGCCGCCATGAATGCCGAGTTTGAACGCCGCCAGGAAAATCTGACGCGCATTCGCACGGATGTTGAGGCCAATGACCCGGTCTGGCTGCGGGAGACAACCAGCGAAGGCTTCACCGTCATTGCGGCGCAAGCCCTGAATGAAAATTCCCGCCAATTGCAGGAACCGAGTTTCTACTATTACTCGCAAAATGAAGCAGGAGCGCCTGCGTTCGAGCGCCGGATTGATGCAGACAGTGCCGATCTGAGCGCCGGATTTTGGGTGCTGGCGGGGGCTATTGAACGCGAACCCGGCAAAGACCCGAATGCAATTGGCGCCCTGTCGATTCCGACATCGATTGATCGGCAGGCCCTGTTTGAGCGCTCGCGATCTCCGCGCGGCGTTTCGTTCTGGGATTTGCCCGGCCTGATCCGTTCAGCGCGCGCTTCGGGTCTGGACGCCAACCGCTATGAATTACGCTTTCAGAGCCTGTTGGCTCTTCCTCTCACTCTTCTGGCTGTTACCATGATCGCGGCCGCAGCAACCCTGCGCCTTTATCGCCTGGGCGGCGGCGGCGCCTTTGCTCTGGCAGGCGGCGCATCGGGCTTTGTGGTGTATTTTTTCCAGGAAGTACTGCAATCGTTTGGCGCGACAGGAACGCTGCCTCCGATAACCGCTGCATGGGCCGCTCCGGCGATCACAGCCCTGCTCGCAGCAATCTATATCGCGTCGACCGAAGACGGGTGACGCTGACCTGTATGAAATCGGGGCGTGGACGCGCGTGCCTGCATCCAGTAACCATGTTGCTAACGAAACGTTTCGTATCAAGGAGTCGCCGATGGGGCTTGACGCCCGCCTCGCCGGAATCCTCGGCTTACTGACACTCGTCAGCGCCCCGATTCATGCCCAGTCCGAAACCGAGGTTTCGGATGCACCCGTTTATATTGAAGCTGACACGCTCGAAGAAGATCGCACGGAAGGCGTCTACTTTGCGCGCGGTGATGTCCGGGCACGCCAGAATGAGCGGACATTGTATGCAGACGAGCTGGAGTACCGCCCACTGACAGGCCGGGTCATTGCGCGCGGCAGCGTCGCCATCTTCGGCCAGGGCGCATTCCCGCAATATGCTGACGAGATCGAACTCGACAACGCGCTTGGCGAGGGCATTGCCACGGGCTTTGCCTCGGTTCTGGAGAATGGCGGACGCACGGCGGCGGCTTTTGCGGTTCGCCGGGACAATGGCTCTGTGGAACTGACCAATGCCTATTACACGGCTTGCGATGTTTGTGAGGAATCCGGCGATGAACCGACCTGGCGTTTGCGGGCCAATCGCGTGGTGCAAGATGCCGATGACGAGATGATCTATTACCGCGATGTCTGGCTTGAAGTCGGCGGCGTCCCGGTTTTTTACTCGCCAGCCTTTGCCCATCCGGATCCGTCAATTGAGCGTCGTTCGGGCTTTCTGTTTCCGGGCTTTGGCGTCTCATCACGCCTCGGTGCCTTTTATCAGCAACCCTATCATTGGGTGATTTCACCGTCGCAGGACCTGACCATTGCACCGCGCCTGATGACGAATGTGCGCCCGCTGCTGACCGGTGATTACCGCAAGCGGTTTTATTCAGGCCGTCTCGATATTGAGGGCAGCCTGACCTATGAGCGCGATATTGATAATGATGGCGAACGGTTTGGCGATGAAGAGATTCGCTGGCACATTTTTGGAGCCGGCGAATTCAACATCAATGAGAATTGGCGTTGGGGTGCAGGCGTTCAGGCGGCCTCCGATGATCTGCATTTGCGTCGCTATGACATCACGGAAGTGTACGGCAATGAAACCGGCCTGTTGATGCCGGATTCGCGCCGCTTGATGAGCCAGGTTTATGTGCAGGGTCGGACCGAGGGATATTATGCAGAACTATCCGCTGCGACGATACAGAGCCTGCGCATCGGCGAGGATGACAATACCCTGCCGGTAATTGGCCCGTTTGGTGAATTCCGCCAGACAATCGAGCTTGGCAATGGGCTGGGACGGCTTCGCAATACGGCGTCCACGATTACACTGAACCGCGATACCGGAACCGATTCCCGGCGGGCGAGTGTGGGGACGGACTGGAGGGCCCAATGGATTGGCGCTGGCGGTTTTGTCCTTGAGCCCTTCGCGATGGCACGCGCTGATTATTACAGCTTCAATGACCTGCCCGGTGCCGTGGCCGGCACCCCCGCCTCCGAAGATGCCTTTGGGCGCGTTGTCGGCCTTGCTGGCGCAGAGATTCGCTTTCCCTTGATCCGTCCAGGCGAAAATGCCGACTGGATCGTCGAGCCTGTCATCCAGGGCATTTATGCCGGGGACGCATCAGAAGCCGGTCGTATCGTCAATGAGGACAGCCGAAGCGTTGATCTCGACGAAACCCTGCTGCTGGCACCCAATCGCGCACCTGGCGCGGACATCTGGGAGGAAGGCACACGCCTCACCTACGGCGTTCGTACCACAGCGTTTTGGGACAACCCGGCCGTCCGTTTGCGTACTTTCCTCGGCCAAAGCCGTCGCCTGGACGGCAATGCCGTCTTTGGCACCAATACCGGCCTGTTTGACGATGAATCTGATATTGTCGCCGCGTCCGAAATCAATTGGGGGGCACTGACGGGTGTCGCCCGGACACGTATCGATTCGCAAGATGGCGATATGAACCGGCTCGAAGTTCTCGCAAGCTATAATTCTGATCGTTTTACGGGTGCCATTCGCTATATCGGATTTAACGAAGATCTCGCGCGGGCCGGTCCACAGCAAGAAGTTGTTTTGAGCACACGAACCCGTTTCAGCGATCACTGGAGCTTTGTCTACAATCTTCAGCGCGATCTCGACCTGAATCTGTCACGCCGTCAGGAAATCGGCCTGCTTTACGCCGATCACTGCTCGCAATTTGAAATCCTGTACCAGCGGGAAAACCTCAATATTGGCCCATTGGGTCCTTCAGAATCGATCCAGGTTCGCATTACCCTGTTCACACTCGGCGCTATTGGGTCTGACGATTGACCCCGCCAGCCGCACCGTGCGATTGCGTCGCGCGCGCCTTTGAGTATGTTCTCCCTCCGCTTGAGAAACACGATACGCCATGATGTCCCGCGCCCACATAATCCTGATCAGCCTTGCAACCCTTTTCGGGCTTGTTTTTGCCACGCCTGTATTCGGACAGAATGCGAGCAGTAGCTCCGTTGAGGGGATTGCTGCGCTCGTCAACGATCATCCCATTACGACCGTCGATGTTCGCAACCGGATGCGCCTGATCATCGCTTCGGGCGGTGTTCAGCCGTCACCTGAAGCGCTGCAACGCATTCAGTCACAGGCAATCCGCTCATTGATCGATGAGAAGCTTCAGCTTCAGGAAGCGGCGACCTATGAAGTCGTGATCACGCCTGAAGAGGTTCAGCAGGGCATTTGTGACCTGGCGACGCGCAATGGCTCCACCTGTGAGCAGATTGCTGCAGATCTCGAGCAAGCGGGTGTTGATCAGTCCACACTCCGCCATCAGCTTGAATCGGAAATTGCCTGGCAGATTCTCGTCGGTGGCCGTTACAATTCGCGTATTCGTATTTCCAACCAACAAATCGAATCGCAATTGGAGCGTCTGGCTGAGAGCGCCTCGCAAGCTCAGTACTTTATCGGCGAAATCCTGATTGAAATTCCGACAACCGCCGACGAAGCCGAAGCTCAGGCGCGCGCCAACGAGGTCATCAACGCCCTTCGCCAGGGCGCGCCTTTTCAGGCCGTCGCTCAGCAATACTCCGCCGCGTCCTCCGCGCCGCAAGGCGGACAGGTTGGCTGGATGCTTGGCGGTCAGATGCGCCCCGAAGTCCAACGCGTTGCTGAAGTGCTTCAGCCCGGTCAACTCTCGCGTCCAATCCGTGTCCCCGGCGGATTGATGATTATCGCCCTGATTGACCGCCGCGACGGAACCACCACGCTGCAATTCGACATCACGCAGGTCACACTGCCAACCAGCCAGGTCACGGACGAGAAAGTCGCCCAGCTTGATCGCGCACTCGACCGGATCACGAGCTGCAATGCTGTCGATGAGGCAATCGCGGATGTAGACGGCGCTTTTGCCACACCACTTGGTGAAATCGGGTCTGACTCCCTGCTTCCAACCATTCGCGATGCGTTGCTTCCGCTGGAAAACGGCCAACATACGCCGCTTCTTGAGACAGCGGCCGGGCGTCAGGCCTTCATCCTGTGCTCCCGATCAATCGGCGGTCCAGGTGTTCCGTCGCGCGAAGACATCGAGAACCAGTTGCGGTCCCAGCAATTGTCCAATCTGGCCCGGCGCTGGCTGCGTGATCTGCGACGCGATTCGACCATCGAAGTCCGGTGACATCCCCTGCCCCGCCGATCGCCCTGACGATGGGCGATCCGGCCGGAATCGGCCCGGAACTCTCGCTCAAAGCCTGGTCTGAATTTCAGGCGGCAGGCCCGGTGTTTTTTATCATCGCCGATACGGAACGTATGGAAATGCTGGCCCGCGAAATGGGGTTTCCGGTTCAATCCATTACACACCCGGCAGCAGCTGGCGATGTCTTCGCCGATGCCTTGCCCGTCCTTCCCGTGACACTGAACGAGGCGGCGACACCCGGTACGCCCAATCGCAAAAATGCACCGGTGATTATCGAGTCGATTGAACGGGCCGTCCGTTTCGCCCTGTCGGGACAGGTTTCGTCGGTTGTGACCAATCCGATCTCAAAAGCAATTCTTTATTCCGAAGATTTCAAGCATGCAGGCCATACTGAATTCGTCGCCGATCTGAGCACGGACTATCCCCTGCCCGGTGAGCGTGGTCCCATCATGATGCTCGCCAGTCCGCTCCTGCGGGTATCACTGGTCACCATTCATGCACCTTTGAAAGACGCCATCGCCAGCCTGTCTGTCGAGTCCATTGTGCGAACCGCGCGTGTCACAGCGCAAGCGCTCCAGCGTGACTTTGGGATCGCCAAGCCGCGCCTGGCGATTGCCGGCCTTAACCCGCATGCCGGCGAAGCCGGAAGTATCGGCCGCGAGGAAATCGACATTATCGAGCCTGCTGCCGCGGCATTGCGCAATGAAGGCTTTGATGTGATGGGCCCTCTGCCGCCCGACGCCATGTTCCACACAGA
>CAXBKM010000122.1:0-6095 GCA_963976265.1 uncultured Maricaulaceae bacterium | reverse complement strand
GCAATTCCAATCTTTTGTTCGTCTGCGAAAGAACACCCTTGACCGTCGAGAATGAGAATACAGTATTTACCTCGGCCTATGCTGGCCAGCGTGAACTCACCATTCCGGTCGCCCATCACGACGGCAATTATTTTGCCGATGACGAGACGCTGGATGCACTGGAAGGCAATAATCAGGTGATTTTTCGCTATGCGCGCAACCCCAATGGCTCGGCGCGCGATATCGCCGGCATTATGAATGAACGCGGCAATGTCATGGGCATGATGCCCCACCCGGAACGCGCGGTGGACGAATTGCATGGCGGCACAGACGGCCTCGCCGTCTTTGAAAGCCTTCTGGGGAGCGCATGATATGACCCAGTACGCCACTGACATCACACCAGAGATCGCCGCTGAGCATCTGCCCGAAGACGAGTATGCCAAAACCGTCGAGATTCTCGGTCGTGCGCCCAATATCGTCGAACTCGGCATTTTCTCGGTCATGTGGTCGGAGCATTGCTCCTACAAATCCAGCCGTGTGCATCTGAAGAAATTTCCGGTTACCGGCGAGAAAGTCATTCAGGGCCCTGGCGAGAATGCCGGTGTCGTCGATATCGGTGATGGTCAAACCTGTATCTTCAAGATGGAGAGCCACAACCATCCCTCCTATATCGAGCCCTATCAGGGCGCAGCGACCGGCGTAGGCGGCATTCTGCGAGATGTCTTTACAATGGGCGCGCGCCCGGTCGCACTGATGAATGCGCTGCGCTTTGGTTCGCCCAGCCATCCCAAGACCCGCCAATTGGTCGCCGGTGTAACCGCCGGGATTGGCGGCTACGGCAATTGCGTTGGCGTGCCGACCGTGGGGGGTGAAACCAATTTTCACAGCGGCTATGACGGCAATATTCTCGTCAATGCGATGGCGATTGGTTTAGCCGATGAAGACAAGATTTTCTATGCACGCGGCGCAGAACCGGGCCAGCCCATAGTCTATGTCGGCTCCAAAACCGGTCGCGACGGTATTCATGGCGCGACCATGGCATCGGCTGAATTTGACGATGAGAGCGAAGAAAAGCGCCCGACCGTTCAGGTCGGTGATCCCTTTACCGAGAAAAAGCTGATCGAGGCCTGCCTGGAATTGATGGCAACCGATGCGATTGCCGCGGTGCAGGACATGGGCGCCGCGGGCCTTACCTCCTCATCAGTTGAGATGGCCGGTAAAGGTCAGGTTGGCCTGCTGATGGACCTCGACAAGGTGCCACAGCGCGAAACCGGCATGACGCCCTATGAAATGATGTTGTCGGAATCCCAGGAACGCATGCTGTTTATCCTGAAGCCCGGCAAGGAACCGATTGCCGAGGCGATCTTCAAAAAATGGGAACTCGACGTCGCCACGATCGGTGAAACCACCGATACCGGGCGCATGGTTCTGACCCATGGCGGCGAAACGGTCTGCGATATTCCGCTCGATCCGCTGGCTGAAGATGCGCCGATGTATGAGCGCCCCTGGACACGCGCCGCGCGGCCCAAGGCGATCACCGGCAAGGATGTCGACGAGCCCGCCGATATTGCCGAGGCCTTACTGACATTGATGGTGTCACCCGACCTCGCATCCAAGCGCTGGATCTGGGAGCAATATGACCGGCATGTCATGGCCGATACCGCTGCGGCCTCGGATTCGCCTAGCGACGCCGCCATTGTGCGCGTTCACGGCACCAACAAAGCCCTCGCGATCACGACAGACTGCACGCCGCGCTACTGCCAGGCATTCCCGGTGGAAGGTGGGCGACAGGCCGTTGCGGAAGCCTGGCGCAATCTGACTGCGACTGGCGCAGATCCCATAGCGATCACCGATTGTCTCAATTTTGGCAATCCGGAACGCCCGGAAATCATGGGGCAGTTTGCCGAATGCGTGGAAGGCATGGCCGGAGCGTGTGCAGCGCTCAATTTTCCCGTCGTGTCGGGCAATGTATCGCTCTATAACGAAACAAATGGCGCGGCCATTCCGCCAACTCCAGCGGTCGGCGCTGTCGGCCTTATCCCGGACATTACGCAGCGCAGCCATTTTGGCGGCATGACCGATGGCGACGCGCTGATCCTGATCGGCAAAACCACCGGCCAGCTCGGCGCTTCGCTTTATTTGCGGGAAATTGAAGGTCGCGAGGAAGGCTCCCCGCCGCCCGTCGATCTGGCCGCAGAGAAACGCAATGGTGACTTTGTCCGTGGCTTGATCCGGGCGGGCCGCACGCACGCCGTCCATGACCTCTCCGATGGCGGACTTCTGGTAGCTGCAGCTGAAATGGCGATGGGCTCGGATGTCGGCTGCACCTTGCTGGCCGATGCACCTATTCCATTGACCGGCTTCCTCTTCGGTGAGGATCAGGCGCGTTATCTGGTTGCTGCCTCAGCGGATTTAGCAGCGAAGATTGCCGAGGACGCTCGCGAAGTTGGCGTACCGGTCTCGATCGTCGGCGCTGCGGGCGGCGAGGCCGTCGGTGTTGAAGGCAGGTCGGCGGCAAGCCTGACCGCGCTGCGCGAAGTCAACGAAGCCTTTCTGCCCGCCCTGATGGAGGGTTAGGGTTACTCCATTCCCGGCTTGCGCATTGAGCCCGCTTCTGTCCGTCCAAGCGGTTCAGGTGCATTGGCGCGCATCTCGGCGAGATCTGCCATGACGCTCTCCAGTTCAGAATCGAACAACTGAACAGCGTTCATCACGGTCTGAACATTCGATGCAAAGAAATCCTGCTGGACGACCGCAAACTCGTCGGTCGGTTGATGATAATGCTCGTGGAAATCAACGCCGTAATAGATCCACGGTATGCCCGCCCGGTGAAATGCGGCGTGATCGGACGAATAGGTCCAGTCGCCATTCGGGCCCCATTCAGGTGAATCATATCCTTGAATCAAATTCGTCGGTGCCACAGCGCCCGCACGCTCTATCCGTTCGCTCAGGAACGGAAAATGAAACGCCCCGGCAGCCGGTAATTCGTAGTCTGCATTGATAGCCAGCATGTCGAGATTGATATTGAGAGCAACCCGCGCAATCGGCACCGGGAAATCATCGACAAGTGCAATTGCGCCATGCAGGCCAACTTCCTCGGCGTCCAGGGCTGCGAAGTAGATATCGTGCTGCGGTTGCTGGTTTTGAAACGCCGCCGCAATGGCAATCATCGCTGCGACACCCGACGCATTATCATCCGCACCATTGCAGATTTCACCCGCGCAATTGCCCATATGGTCATAGTGTGCAGTAACGACCAGAACTGGCCCATCCTCGCGGCCTTCGATCATGCCGACCAAATTGATCCCGTCTGTCTCCTCAGACGCTCGACGCGGCGTATAGCGAAAGCTGCGCGCATAGTCGGCGCCATAGGCCGGCTGCAAACCGATCTCGGCGAAACGGTCGCTGATATAGCTGCGCGCAATGACAGCGCCCTGCGTGCCGGTTTGACGACCATCCATGAAATCAGCAGACAGCGCTCGCAAATCAGCCAGCGCAGAAGTCGTGTCGGCCTCAAGGCCAGCGGGATCGTCCATCGTTTGCGCGGAAACATCCATCCCCGCGCAGGCTGTGGCCACCAAGCCCGCAACAAGAATTGACGATAATGACCTGCGATCAACCATGAATGATATCCTTATTGGGCTTGAGCGAGATGTCCTTCTTCTGGTCTAAAGGGCAAACAGAAGCAGAGCCAGTGACGATTCTTTCATGCCCATGCAAGCCGACGACATAATAGCCCTGATTGAAGCCGGAATTCCCGATGCAAAGGTCGAGCTTATAGACCTTGCGGGCGATGGCGACCATTACAAGGCCGTCGTAACGGCCGAGGCGTTCCGTGGACTTTTGAGGGTCCAGCAGCACAAGCTGGTCTATGCCGCTCTCGGTGATCGCATGGGCGGCGAACTCCACGCGCTCGCGCTTGAAACACGCACACCGTGACGGCCAGCAAAACCCTGGGCCGAACCGGCGTTAGCGTCTCCGCCTTGGGATTTGGCGTCAGCGGCCCGCATGCATCGCGCGCCCTCCCCGTAAGCCAGACCATCAAGTTGATCCAGCGTGCAATCGAGCTCGGCATCACGCTTTTCGACACCGGTCCGGCCTATGGCAATGGAGAAGCCGAGCAACGTTTGGGAAAAGCGGTCGCAGGCGCCGATCGTGATCGCCTGTTTGTCATCACCAAAGTCGGCATTCCATCGCAATCGACGAACGGCCCGGTTCGCGATTTTACACCGTCGGGAATTGCCGCGTCACTGGATGCCAGCCTGCGCCGGCTCAAACTGGATCATGTCGATGGCGTGTTGCTACACGGGCCCCATGCCGATGAGATAACGGATGAATTGTTTGCGAAATTGGCTCGCCTCAAGGCCTCGGGAAAATATCGTTTTCTCGGCCTGTGTGGACGCGGCAGGGAAGTTGAATTGGCGCTGGACAACACTGCCTTCGATATCCTGATGGCTCCGTGCCACGCCTCAATTGACCAGGCATCACGCGATCGGCTTAAGCGCGCGAATAACGCAGGCTTGGGGGTGATCGGGATCGAAGCGATGGCAGCGGCAACGGGGCGCTGGCGCTTGCCAAAAAGCAGCAGCGATCTCTGGTATATGGCCAGAGCCGTCAAACAGACAATGACGGGGCAATTGATTGAGTCGCAAACATCATCGCCCGGCGACGCGCTCGAGTGGGCCCTGACGCGCCCCTATCTCGATAATGTCATGTCATTGACGACACGCATGAGCCATCTTGATGCGAACGCACGGGCTGCAGGCCTTGACCTCGCGCCATCCTACTCCTAGCTGACATTTAGTTCGACAAGGAAAGAGTCTGAAAAATGAGCGACACGGTCCAAGCTGAAATCAAATCCATGGTCGACAGCAATGACGTCCTGCTCTTTATGAAAGGCACGCCGGTATTCCCGCAATGCGGTTTTTCCTCCGTCGTCGCCAAAGTACTCGATCACCTTCAGGTCGACTATGCCTCGGTCAATGTTCTCGAAGACCCCGATGTTCGCGATGGCATCAAGACGTTTTCCGACTGGCCAACCATCCCCCAGCTTTATGTGAAGGGCGAATTTGTCGGCGGCTGCGACATCATCAAGGAAATGTTTGAAGCCGGTGAGCTGCAAACCTATCTGCGTGACAAGGGTGTGGCACCGGCAGCGGCTTAATTTCCGGACACTGGATTGACGACACGCACTTCGCGACCTGAACGTACGCCCAGCTCTTCAAAGCCCCACGGAATTTCAACGCCTTCGGGTACAATCGCTCGGCAATAGTCTTCTCGGGTTCGTTCAATCGTAACCTCTGAGGTGCGACCACGACTGCGTACGGTCACGTCAAAATCGGCTTTTTGCGTACAGCCATTCGACTGGACCTGGACGACCAGAATGTTTCCAGCGACAATGCGCGATCCCAACAATGTTTCCAGACGTGACGCCGCTTCATCACGATCACCTCCCGGTATTCCCGGAAGGTTTTGAACAGTTGAGCAGGCCGATAGCCCGAGCAGGCTGGCGAGTAAAAGTGAGCGCAAAACCATCTGAAATTTTCTCCTGAGACGGGAAGAGGAATTGACCATAGACCGGGCGTATTAGGCAAGCATGCATCACGGTGAAAATGAAAAAGGGCGCGGGAAAACGCGCCCCTTTCCCGATACTCATACCTGGAAAAAATCAGGACGAATAGAATTCGACCACGAGGTTGGGCTCCATCCGCGCCGCATAGGGCACTTCAGCGAATTCAGGCGTACGAACATAAGTCGCTTTCATAGCCTTGGCATCAACATCAACATAATCGATGAAGTCACGTTCCTGGCTTTCCAGGGCTTCGAGCACCAGAGCCATCTGGCGCGACTTTTCGCGAACTTCAATCACATCACCCGGCTTGCAACGGAATGATGAAATGTTGACCTTGCGGCCATTGACCTTGACGTGACCGTGATTGACGAATTGACGCGCCGCAAAAACGGTCGGGACAAATTTCGCACGATAGACAATCGCATCGAGGCGGCTTTCCAGCAGACCAATCAGCAATTCGGCGGTGTTACCGCGAAGGCGCTGGGCTTCTGCATAGATGCGGCGGAATTGTTTCTCGGTGATGTTGCCGTAATAGCCCTTGAGC
>CAXBKM010000121.1:0-6156 GCA_963976265.1 uncultured Maricaulaceae bacterium | reverse complement strand
TCGCCCCCAGAACAGCGTCCGTGATGGCGTGCAGGCCGACATCGGCATCAGAGTGGCCAATCAGGCGCAAGCCCGCCTTGACCCGGACCCCGCACAGCATCATGAAATCACCCGCTTCGAGACGGTGTACATCAAAACCGCTACCTGTTGCGGGGCATCTGGTTGACATCAGCATTGTCTCGGCTCGTGTGAAGTCTTCAGGATAAGTCAGTTTGAAATTCGCAGGATCACCGGGCGTCAGACCGAGAGACATCCCGGCATGAAGGGCAACGGCGGCATCATCGGCAAAGGTTAGATCGTCGCCAAGACCCTCATAGGCCGCCAACAATTTTGCAAAATCAAAGCCTTGCGGCGTCTGCGCGCGATAGAGATCGTCGCGTGGGGTCGGTGAGGGCGCGTCGCCGGGGCGTACCAACAGCAAGGCGTCAGAGACAGCCAATGCCGGAATGGCCGCATCAAATTCGGTCAGGCCATCCAGCACGCCGGCAATCACTTGCTTGCTGACCGTGGGGCGTGCCGCATCATGGATCAGAACGCTCATGGGCGCGTTCTCGGCCAGCGCCTTGAGCCCGGCGTGAACGGATTCGGTGCGGCTTTTTCCGCCGACAACCAGCTCGACCGGCAAGCCCTGCAAGCAATTGCGCGCAGTCTCAATCTGCCCATCCGCGACGACGACGATGATTGTGTCAATTTGCTCATGCGCTTCAAACGCGGAAACGGTACGATGCAGAACCGGTCGCCCAGCCAGCGATCGATACTGTTTAGGTATGCCTTCGCCCGCCCGCTCACCGGTTCCGGCCGCCACAATGATCACTGCGCAAGTCACGTGGGATGCTCCGTTGGCGTTGCGCCTTTTTTCTGATCCTTGACTAGGATTTTATGCGTATATGTCCTAGGTGGCGTCGCCCGACCGGGCAAGCGCAAGGTGCTGGACGTCAATGAGTATATCAATCGGCCCACACACTATAAATGCGCGCGCCATTTTGGCGCCGATGTCCGGCGTGACCGATTTTCCCTTTCGTCGTCAGGCGCGCCGGTTTGGCGCGGATTATGTAATCAGCGAAATGGTGGCCAGCGATGCCCTGGCCGCCGGGCGCGCAGACATGCAGCGTAAAATCGTCCGCGTCGAGGGTGACGGCCTGCATGTGGTTCAGCTGGCAGGCCGGGAAGCCAAATGGATGAGTGTTGGCGCCAAAATCGCAGCCGATGAGGGCGCCGACATTATTGATATCAATATGGGCTGCCCCGCAAAACAGGTCACCAGGGGGGCTTCCGGTTCGGCCTTGATGCGCGATCTGGATCACGCGCTTTCTCTGATAGACGCGACAGTCGCCGCAACAGACCGGCCCGTCACTCTCAAAATGCGGCTGGGCTGGGATGATCAGTCGATCAACGCACCAGAGCTGGCCCTCCGGGCGCAAAATGCCGGGGTTCACATGGTCACTGTCCATGGTCGCACGCGCTGCCAGTTCTATAAGGGCGAAGCCAATTGGCATGCGGTTAGGGCGGTCAAGGATGCGGTCTCAATACCCGTCGTGATCAATGGCGACATTCGCGATGCATTGATGGCGCGGTCCGCTCTCGATCAATCGGGCGCTGATTTGGTAATGGTGGGGCGCGCGACCCAGGGAACTTCCTGGCTTGTTGGCGATATTGACGCAGAATTGCGCGGCGAGGTTCGGGCTGTCCCGCAAAGCGACAAGCTAAACTCGTTTCGCGAGCAATTGGCCGATTCGATCAGCCTGTATGGAGACCGCACTGGCGTGCGCATGATGCGAAAACATTTTGCGTCCTATCTGGACGCAGTTGAGTCATCCGTATCCGAGGCGGTGCGCCACGGATTGTGCCGCGAAGATTCACCGGGCAAGGTTCTGGACGCGCTTGATATTCTGGAATCCGGGATGGTCTGATTTCGTGGCGGGACGTCACAGAGTGCGTTATTACTGTCACGGTGTTGATCTTTGGCAACAGTTAGGTCAATCTCCTGTTTCTTAAACGGGAATGCCAGTGAGCACCGACGAAACGCCCATTCAGCGTAATCCGCTGCCGCAATATCTATCGGCCCTGATGGGGATCGGCTCCCTTGTCGCGTCCTTGATTGTTGCCTGGGCGGCGATGTCTTTTCTGCGCGATCAACAGGATATGCGGGTCGACGAAGCGTTCGTGCGCCTTGTCCTGTTGGCAAATCTGGCACTGATCGCGGGGCTCGCGGCGGTGGTTACCATTCGTGTTGCCCAGCGCTTTATGGGGCGGCGCTATGGCGAACCCGCCCCGCGCCTGCATTTGCGCTTTTTGGCGATGTTCTCAATTGCCGCCGCTGCGCCGACGATATTGGTCGCCGTGTTTCTGGGCGGTGTTCTGACGCGCGGGGTCGAATACTGGTTTGGCGAACGTGTCAGCACGGTCGTTGAAAACAGTGCGGCCGTGGCGCGCGAGACGATTGACCGGGAAACCGCCGAGGCGCTCGAACAAATGCCACTCATGGCTTTTGACCTGAACCAGGATGGTCCGGTGGATGGCTTTACCACCAGCCGAATTCAATATGTTCAGTATTTGCGCCAGCAAACCATCGTGCGGGGGTTTCGCGCGGCCTACATCATTGACGGGGAGGGCACGATCCTTGCCCGCGCCGAAACATCCGATGCGGTCGAGTATACGCCGCCTTCCGCCAATCTGTTTGCATTGGCACAGGGCGAGGATGGCGATGTCGCCGTGAGTGACGCCGATCAAGCGACCACGATTGGCGAGTCGCGGCGCGCCATCATCCGATTGGCGGCGTATGACGATGCCTATCTCTATGTCTATCTGAATGTTGATTTGTCGCTTTTGCGCCGTGCGCAAGACGCATTGAACGATTATCGCCGGGCGCAGGAAGCCGAGGCCGGGACGCGCGATATTTTCGTCCTGGTCTATCTTGAAGCCGCGATTCTGATCCTGTTGGGGGCGATCTGGCTAGCGCTGTCTGCCGCGACTCGCGTGGTACGCCCGGTTGCCAATCTGGTGGCTGCTGCGGAGCGGGTTCGCCGCGGCGATCTGGATTCGCGCGTTCCGGTAAAACGGGCCGATGATGAAATCGCGGCTCTGGGGCGTGCCTTCAACCGAATGACGCGGCAATTGCGCGGCCAACGCCGTGAATTGATTGCATCGCATACCCAGTCAGAGCGACGGCGTGCCTTTACCGAGGCAGTATTGTCAGGAGTCAGCGCCGGTGTAATCGGTTTGGACGAGGATGGAAAAATCACCCTCGTGAACCGCTCGGCCTGTTCGTTGCTCGGGGTGGCAGAGGATCAGTTGATTGGCGCTGATTTGTCATCCATTGCTCCGGAACTGGAAGCCACTGTGCTCGAAGCGCGCCGTCGCCCTGGCTATCTGGCTGAACGCCAGACGGAAATCATCAGCGCGGATGAAAGCGTTCTCAGCCTGAATGTCCGCGCTGCAATGAATGAAGATGTCGGACTTGTGGTGACGTTTGACGATGTCACGCGATTGGTTTCGGCACAGCGCAATGCTGCGTGGCGTGACGTTGCACGGCGGATTGCCCATGAGATCAAGAACCCGTTAACGCCAATCCAGCTCTCTGCGGAACGCCTGCAACGCAAATATCGTGACCGCGTCGAAGGCAAGGATCAGGAGACGTTTGATCGCTGTACCGAGACCATTATCCGTCAGGTCGGCGATATCGGTCGCATGGTTGACGAGTTTTCGACATTTGCCCGCATGCCGACCCCGATGGTGGAGCCGGTCGAGATGGGCGAGATGGTCCAGGAAGTCGTCTTTGCCCAGCGTGTCGCCAGCCCGAATATCCGGTTTGCCTACAATCGTCCGCCCGTTGAGATTTTCGCTGAATGCGATGCCCGTCTCGCATCACAAGCTTTGGCGAATATCCTGAAGAATGCATCTGAAAGCGTGTCGGCGCGCTGTGACCGGGACGGTGAAAAGGGCGATTCCGGTCGAATATCGGTCTCTCTGGTTGAAGAGCAGGGCATGGTCCGTATCGAGATTCGCGACAATGGACTGGGCTGGCCAATGAATGATCGTGAACGGCTGACTGAGCCCTATATGACGACCCGCGAGAAGGGGACAGGGCTCGGCCTCGCTATCGTCAAGCGCGTGATGGAAGATCATCACGGCCATCTGGAACTCGATACACCCGATGACGCACTGGGTGCGATTGTCAGACTTTTATTCCCTTCTATTTCCAATGAAACCCAACCGAGCGCATCTGAAACGGCGGAGGCCTGAACCATGGCAAAAGACATTCTGATCGTTGATGACGAAGATGATATTCGTGATTTGATTTCAGGCATTCTTGAGGATGAAGGCTATCAGGCCCGCGAAGCCGCGCATGCCGACGGTGCGCTTGACGCCATTCGGGCTCGCAAGCCGTCCCTGGTTATCCTGGATGTTTGGCTTCAGGGCAGCCGTCTGGACGGGATTGAATTGCTGGAAGCCATGAAATCGGTATCGCCGGATCTACCGGTAATCGTGATTTCGGGGCATGGCACAATTGAGACGGCCGTCGCCGCGATCCGCAAGGGGGCTTACGACTTCATTGAAAAGCCGTTCAAAAGCGACAAGCTTCTCCTGACGGTGTCGCGGGCCCTGGAAGCCAGCATGCTGCGCCGTGAAAATGAAGAATTACGGGCAAAATCGAACACGGATACCCAGTTGATCGGGCAATCGGGCGTAATCTCGCAGGTCCGTAATATCATTGACCGCGTGGCTCCGACCAATAGTCGTATTTTGATTTCCGGCCCTTCGGGTTGCGGCAAGGAATTGGTGGCACGCCTCGTTCACAATCATTCGCCGCGCAGCGAAGCGGGGTTTGTCGCCGTGAATGCTGCGGGTATGAGCCCGGACCGGGTCGAGGAAGAATTATTTGGGCGCGAAAGCGAAGACGGTCAGGTCGTGCGCGTTGGCCGGCTGGAGCAAGCCCATGGCGGCACGCTTTTCCTTGATGAAATTGCGGACATGCCGGTTGAGGCGCAAACCAAATTGTTGCGTATGCTGGTCGAACAAAAGTTTTGCCGGGTTGGTGGCCTGGCCGATGTCCAGGTCAATGTGCGGGTGATCACGAGTTCTTCAAAGGATTTGCGCGGTCAGATCGCTGCCGGGAAATTCCGCGAAGATCTTTACCACAGGCTCGCGGTCGTTCCGGTCGTGGTTCCCGCGCTATCCGATCGCCGCGAGGATATTCCGCTGCTTGTGGAGCACTTCATTGAACGGCTGACGACCTATTCCGGACTGGAGAGACGGGTCATTGGCGATGACGCCATGGCTGCGCTGCAGGCGCATGACTGGCCGGGCAATGTGCGCCAGCTTCGCAATAATGTAGAGCGCCTGTTGATCCTGTCATCAGGCAATGGTGACCAGCCGATTACGCTTGATTCCCTGCCGTCAGAAGTGGCGGGTCGTGACAATGACGAAAACGGCTTTGACGCCGAACGCATGATCGCCATGCCGCTGCGCGATGCGCGTGAAAAGTTCGAGCGCGAATACCTCAAGGCCCAAATCAGCCGGTTTGGTGGAAACATTTCTCGCACGGCGACTTTTATCGGAATGGAACGATCGGCCTTGCATCGCAAGCTGAAATCGCTTGGGGTGACACCCGCCAGCGCCCGCTCGGGCGATCTGGATCAGGAGGACTAAGCGATGTCTGACCGGGGCGTATCATGAAGGCCGTTGTTTGCGGGGCAGGGCGTGTTGGCTATGGCATTGCGCGCGCACTGTCACGCGAAGGCAATTCCGTCACGGTTGTCGATTGGTCCGCAGAGCTGATCGACAAGATCACCACGGATCTTGATGTGCGCGGCGTTGTTGGCCACGGCTCGCATCCCGATGCGCTGGAGCGGGCAGGGGCGGCCGATGCCGAATTGATTGTAGCGGTCACCTATTCTGACGAAACCAATATGATCGCCTGTCAGGTTGCGCATTCGCTGTTCGGAACGCCGATGCGCATCGCGCGCGTTCGGGCTCAAGCCTACCTTGATCCCGCCTGGCGCGATTTGTTTGCCACCGGCGCATTGCCCGTTGATGTCGTGATATCGCCGGAGCTCGAAGTTGGGCGCGCGATATTGCAGCGTATTGAAACGCCCGGTGCATTTGATTCTGCGCTGTTCGCAGGTGGGCGCATTCAATTGCTGGGCCTCAAGGTTG
>CAXBKM010000120.1:0-6201 GCA_963976265.1 uncultured Maricaulaceae bacterium | reverse complement strand
AGCGGCCAGTGACAGGCGCATATGACCACCCAGATAATTGGGCAAAGCAGCAAGAGGTTCGGCGAGGCTATCAAGCATGGCCATCCTCCAGCGCGGCAACCGCGCGGGCCTGTCGCATCGGTGTCTCGATCAATGTCGTGACATAATCGCTGCCCGGGTCCGCAAGAAGTTGGGCTGGCGTGTCATAACGGATCGTCTGCCCGTCCTTCATCACCAGAATGCGGTCCGCCAGAGTGAGCGCTTCGGCCATGTCATGGGTGACGAGGACGGCCGCAAAGCCCAATTCGCGTTGCAGCGCTTTGAAGTCGGTTTGCAACCGGTCGCGGGTGATGGGGTCGAGCGCACCAAATGCCTCGTCCAGCAAAAGCAGATCAGGCTTGGCGGCCAAAGCGCGGGCAAATCCCACGCGCTGGCGCTGCCCGCCGGACAAATCGTGGGGATAGCGCGCCGCATGGTCGTCAACCGACAATCCCGTCAAATCCAGAAGTTCGCCAATGCGGGCGGAAATCCTGGCCTCGTCCCATTTAAGCAAGCGCGGCGTCACGGCTATATTCTCGGCCACAGTCAAATGCGGGAACAGCCCGTCGCCTTGCATCACCCAACCGATCTGGCGACGCAATTGAGCTGCCTGATATGCGTTCACATCGGCATGCTTGAAGGCTATTATCCCAGCACTCGGCTCGACCAAGCGGTTCAGGCATTTGAGGGTTGTTGTCTTGCCGCAGCCGGACTCGCCCACCAACGCAACCAACTCTCCGGCATCAACGCTAAAACTGGCATCATCGACGGCCCGGACACCGCCCGGATAGGTTTTTGATAAATTCTGTACGTCGAGAATCAAAGGTCCAGTGCCACGCTGGATGCGCCCGACCTAGAGATCTTCCAGATCGATATCCAGAACCACGAGTTCGAAGGAATAGGAGGTCTCGCCATCGTCAAAATTCTTGGCGACCACGCCCAGACATTCCGTCCCGACATAAATATCGGCGCACTCATCAGGGCGTTGACGGCGTTGAACTGTCAATTCCGGATTGAGTTTACGGCTCAGGAAAGTCTGCAATTTAGCTGCTTCTTCAGCCGATATTACGGGGGCCATGGGTGATCCTTGTTTTGATTCGAACCTGCCGACGATAACCCGTCAGCCTGCATTCGTGAAAAGACGGGTCAATTTACCTCGTCGTCGATTTGCTGATCCATTTGCTTGGCGGGCTCAGCACAACGTCCACCGACGGGTTTAGCGGGAACACCTGCAACGGTGCAATGCTCGGGCACATCATGGAGAACGACCGAACCGGCGGCGACACGGGCCTCATCACCTATCGTGATATTGCCCAGCACTTTGGCGCCCGCGCCGATGAGCACGCCATTGCCGATTTTGGGGTGACGATCGACGCCCGCCTTGCCTGTTCCGCCCAGCGTAACCTCATGCAGCAGGGAAACATCATTGCCAATCACGGCCGTTTCGCCGATCACAACCGACGTTGCGTGATCAATCATCACGCCATGACCGATTTGTGCCGCCGGATGGATATCCACGCCGAACCGCTCTGAAACACGGCTCTGCATGTGAAAAGCCAGGGTTTCGCGACCCTGTTGCCACAGCCAGTGACTGATGCGGTGGGATTGCAGCGCCAGAAACCCTTTGAAATACAGAAAAGGCTGCAATAGCGAACGACAGGCTGGGTCACGCTCATCAACGGCGAGCATGTCGGCTGCCGCCTTTTCGATAATCCCGGTTTCTGAGGACAAGGCGGCTTCAATGAAATCGCGCGCCAGCATGGCGTCAAGCTGTGCATCTGCCAGTTTGGCGGCCAAATGATAGGCCAGAGCGTCTTCAAAACGGTCATGGCGTAATATCGAGGCGTTCAGAAAACTCGCCAGAATGGGCTCTTCAGCAGCAGCCGACGCGGCTTCAACGCGCAGGCGTGACCAGACAGCACTCGTTCCGGTTCGAACATTGACGGGTTCAGCCAGGCTCATAACGCTTATGTCTCGCTTTGCAGCAACAATTTGGCAAGCACGGGGTCAAGCTTGCCCGATACCGCCATGTAGTGCGTCTGCATCAACATCGCCACCGTTGGCATGTCTCGAAATTCGCCTTTTGCGGCTCGCGCAACGGCCTCGACAAAGGGCAAACGCCGAAGGGACAAGTCTTCAGTGCCTTCGGGCTGCGCCTCGCCTTGCGTCAAATTCCAGGCGATAAACCCATATCCGGCTTCGTCCGTTATGGAATTCGACAGATCGGCGTGAAATGTCTCGGTCCAGTTCTCGGCGCTCAATCCGGTTTCCTCTTTCAATTCGCGCTTCGCGCTGTGCAACGGCGTGTCCGCCTTGGGTCCACCGCCCTCGGGAAGCTCCCATTCATAGCGGTTGGTCGCAAAGCGGTATTGTCCGACCATGGTGATCGTACCGTCTTCATGCACAGGCAGGACGATAATCGCAAAATTGACCGGCGACATAACGCCATACTGGCCCGGCTTGCCATCCGGGCGTGTCACTGCGTGATCAGTGACGACCATCCATGGGTTTTCATAAACGGTCTCTGATTTGAGAATTGCCCACGGCCCACGCTTTTCCATTACCGACTACCTTGCCGCGAAATTGTCTAGGCGCGCATCGCACCACGGGTTGCCCGATCTTTCAATCGTGCCTTGAACACGGCTTTGTTTCGCGAAATATGTGTCAGCACCACAAAGGCAGCCGGCGTGAAGAACAAGGCCAGCAAGGCCGATCCCGCCACACCGCCGGCGACTGCTGACGCAAAGGGCATCCAGAAGGAATCGCCCTCGATCAACAGCGGCGTGAATCCCCCAATCGTCGTCATTGTCGTTGAAACAATATGGCGCGTCGCATCAATGACGGTTTTCTGAACGGCGCCGGGCACCAAGCCCACCGCATCAGGATTGGATCGCAAGGCCGACAGCACAACTATGGAACCGTTAATCGACAAACCAACCAGCCCCATCGATCCGACAATTGCATTAAAGCCCAGGGGAGTTCCGAACAGCCAGACACCAAAGATCGCCAGCAGGACAGAGAGAAACCCGGTCATCAGAATGACGCCCGCATAGCGGAAGGAATTAAACGCCAACACGACAGAACCAATCATCAAAATCAGCAGAGGTATCGCTGTACTGAGCAGATCCGCCATCGCATCACCGCGCGATTCCTGTTCGCCGCCGATCTGCATCTCATAGCCGTGAGGCACGGTAATCCCCGCGTCATCGAGACGCTGCAGGAAGTCCGCCAGGACCGGCGAAGGCAGGCTGAAGGGCTCAAGAAAGCCGTAAATCGCATTGATACGCTGGCCGTCTTCGCGCGAAATGCTCGAAACTTCTGGCTGAATTGTAATACCGCCCAGCGCGCCGACGGGTGAACTGGTCAAATCGCCGGATGTCGGCAGAGGTGAGCCGGAAATATCGGACACAGACGAGCGCCGCGCATCGCGCGCAATTACGCGAACCGGCAATTCCTCAACACCTTCCAGAATACTGCCGCCCTGAACGCCATCAAAATCGGTGCGCAAGCGATTGGCCAACTCATCAAGCCGAATTCCGGCAAGGCCCGCGGCCGATTCATCAATATCAAGGCGGGCAACCGGCGCCCCCATTTCCAAACTACCCTGCGTACTGGTCACGCCGGGCGTTTCAGACAGCACCGTCCGCACTTGATCGCCCAGATCATTCAGGACCTGCAAATCCGGCCCCACCAGGATTAATTCAATGGGCGCTGCGATGGGTGGCCCCTGCTCAAACGGCAGGACCAGGAAGCGCGCATTGGCAAATTCCTCACCCACACGCCTTTGCAAAACAGGCAGCAAACGCGCCGTCTCCTGCGGTGATGCAGTGCGAACAAAGCCCGACGCGAAATACGGCGCAGAGGACTGTGCACCCTGAATATTGTAATAGGTCCGCGGCCCGGCGCGCCCGATTGTCCAGGTCACTTCCTCTACACCGTCATATGACAGGAAAAGCTCTGTTGCGCGTTCGGTCTGCGCGCGTGTTTCCTCAATCGAGGTATTGGCGGGCAATGTCATCGTTACCGGAAACATGTCGCGGTCCGTCGCCGGGAAGAATTGCATGGGCAATGTGAAAGCGGCAGCCAAACCGGCTGCCGGCAGGATCAGGCCGCCAACCAGGCCCGTCCAGGGGCGTTCAACAATCGTATCGAGCATGCCACGATAAATTTTCCCCAAACGGCGACTACTCAAGCCATCGCGCCAAAAGGGACCACCTGATTCACCGGATCGGCCATCGTCAAACCATCCAGCAAATGCGGGGATCACGGTCATGGAGATCACGAAAGACGAGACCACCGCGAAAATGACCGAAATACCAATCATCGAGATAAACTCGCCCGCAGCGCCCGGCATCAAGGCTATGGGCGCAAACGCGAAAACCGTCGTCAACGTCGAGGCCGTCAGAGGTGCAAACAAATGGCGCAGCGCCTTGTTGATGGCATCGAGGGGCGGCAGATTCCGGGCGCGCATGAGTTTATATTCATCGACGACGACAATGGCGTTATCGATCAGCAGACCCAGCGCAACGACCAGACCGGTCACTGACATCTGGTGCAGGGGCTCGTCGTAAACGCGGATCAGGAAGAGCACAAAAAGCACGGTAAGCGGCAAAGCCGAACCCACGATCAATGCCGCTCGCCAGCCCATCGCCAGGAACAAGACCGCAAAAACGATCAGCGCCGAATAACCAAAGTTTTCGGCCAGCCCATTCAACCGGTTTTCGACATAATCTGATTGCGCAAACAAGATCTCGACATCAACGCCGTAAGTGTCCTCTGAAAACGCTTCCACCACGCCGCGCGCGCGTGCCGTCCATTGGTCGACTCGCAGTTCGGGCTGCAGATACGCCGCCACGAGGACAGCGCGCTCGCCATTGTTGAACGACATGGAACGCGGCGGCGTCTGAGCCCCTTTTTCGACGTCAGCAATATCGGACAGGCGCACAAACTGACCGTCGTCGGTCTCAGCAATCACAACGGAACGAATTCGGTCCAGCGAATCGAACTCTCCCGCCACTTCAATATTGAGATTGACGCCTTCGCCGCGCAATTCCCCGGCGGGCGTCTTGGCATCCGCGCTCGCCACAAGGCGCGAAACATCGTTGATGGTCAGACCCAGCGGTGCCAGTGCGTCGGGATCAACCAGGACACGGACCTCTTCTTCGGCCTCGCCAAAAACCTGGGTTTCATCTGTGCCGGGAACCGCCCGTAAACGGTCTTCAAGGTCTTGCGCCAGCCGGGACAATATCGCCATGTTGGGCGCATCATTCTCGCCCCATTCCAGCGACACGATCAGGGTCGCAGCCCCGGTGTAAAACCGATCAATGTCGGGGGAGACGGCACCTGGGGGCAGAAAGGGTGTAACGCTATTGATCTGCTCGCGAATGAGATTCCATGCCTGGTCGACCTCGGTCGGGGATAGAGACTCGGCAATGTCGAGCGTGATGATCGACACACCTGAACGCGAATTCGACTTCAGATCTTCTACTTCAGACAATTCAAGCAGGGCCTGCTCAATCGGTTCTGTTATCAGCGCCTCAACGCGCTCTGCTGACGCGCCTGGAAACACGGTTGTGATCGAGCCATAGCGTTCAGTCAGGCTTGGGTCTTCCTGTCGGCCAAGCGTGAAGAAGGCCGCAGCACCTGCCGCAACGAGCAGAAAAACCGCCAGGACTGACAGCCTTGCATAGCGATAAAATAGTGTTGTCATGGCGTGGTTGGCCCTGCGGCGCGGACCCTTTGGCCGGGCGTAACACGCTGTAATCCTGATTCCAGAATGAGCGCCCCATCCGCCACGGCACCGCGGACGAAGACGCGGTCGGCCTCAATCCGCAAGGCCTCGACGCTATGGGGTTCAATGCGCAAACTGCCATCACCCTCATCAGCCAGCACATAGACCGACCACAAACCCCGGCGCCCCTCTGCCAGAGCACTGGTCGGCACCCAGAAACCGCGCGCTTCAATTGGCGCATCCATGACCAGACGCGCAACCTGACCAGCCTGGGCGGCCTGCCCTTCAACAATATCAAAAATCACGGTGACGGATCGCGTTCGTACATCGACAACACCTGTGGACGCGCGAAACACGGCTTCGAGCGCGCCACTATCTGCGTCAAACGGATAGCTTTGCCCGAGCACGAGACGCGCGGCGGTCGTTGGCGGCAAGCCCACACGGATTTCCAG
>CAXBKM010000119.1:0-6209 GCA_963976265.1 uncultured Maricaulaceae bacterium | reverse complement strand
GAATATTCAACGGCCTGCCATCACTCAGCGTTTCGCCACCACGAATGATGACGCGATCGCCAGCTTCCAACGCGCCTTCGACAGCGACATAGTCATTGTCCGATGCACCGGTCGATACGATCACACGTTCGGCTGTGCCCTCTTCACTGACACGCCAGACATGGCTGCCCTGAGAACGCAGGATCACGGCGTCGGCGGGTACAGCAATAACGTGTTGCGGGAGCTCGGTCGGGAATGCGGCGCGAACACCCGCGCCGACGATCCAGGGTGAATCCTCAACATCGAGGCGGACTTCAAACGTTCGGGACACACGATCGCCGACCGGAATGATGGCCCGGATCGGGATTTGCCGCGTGACGGCATTATCACCCACCTCAATCATGTCTCCGACCGCAATAAAGGGGGCAACAGACACGGGAACCTGCGCGCGGGCTTCCAGATTGGCGGTATCGACCAGGCGCACAATGTCGGCGCCCGGATTGGAATACTCACCGACTTCGATGAGGCGCGCCACGACGCGACCACTGAACGGCGCCAGCACTTGGGTGCGGTCCAGATCAAGCTGCGCACGTGCCACGGCGCTGCGCGCTTCAGATTCATCCTGCAGGGCCAGATTACGCGCAAGTTCCACTTCACGAAGCCGGGTCAGGGGCGCGGTGCCGTTTTCAACGAGCTGGGTCCAGCGTTCGAATTCCCCGTTCTGATAACGGGCATTCTCCGATAATCGTGAGAGCCGAGACCGCGCTTCGGAGAGTTGCAATCTGGCTTGGCGGTCGTCCAGTCGCGCGACAGCCTCGCCTTCTTCGACCCAATCACCTGGTTCTGCCACATAGACAATTCGTCCCGGTGCTTCCGACGCGATACGCGAATCGGACCGACTGAGCACGCTGGCCGGACTGCGAAGCGTTGGTGCCATATCGCGCTCCACGGCTTCGCCCACACGAACGGCAGCGGGCGGTGGTCCACCCGGCGCTTGCTGCGCAAATCCGGGATCGCTGACAAGCGCGAAGGCTAGCGTGGAAAATATCCAGCGTTTCATCGATGATATTCCTTTGGTCATTCGGCTGGCACCATATTGGGTTCAGACAATTGGTTGGTCTGGCGGCTCTCGCCCACACGAAGCAGGCTTGGCAATAAGAGAAGCGTGAAGATCAGGCTGACACTCATCCCGCCGACAATCGCCGCAGCTAGGCCGCGATAAATTTCACTGCCCGCGCCTGGGAAGACGAGCAGCGGGGTCATGCCCAGAATACTGGTCATCGTGGACATGAATATTGGGCGCAGACGAATACGTAGCGCCTTGTCGACGGCGTCCTTGCGAGACAGGCCATCGCGTTCGCCCTGACGGGTCTGGTCCACCAGCAGGATGGCGTTATTGATCACCAGGCCGAGCAGAATGATAAAGCCCATCATGGTCAGCAGGTCGAGTGACTGGCGTTGCTGAACGGTCGCCTGGAGGACTGCGTCCAGAATATTGAGGACAACAATTCCCCCTACAGTCGCCAGCGGTATGGAGACCAGAACGATCAGCGCGTCGCGTATTGAGCGGAACAGGCCGGCCAGGATGAGGAACAGGATAAACAGTGCAAACAGGAAGTTTTGCGTCATGGTCGTGATCGCTCGGGTCAGCGCATCGGCACTACCGCCATAAATGATCGAGCCATCGGCCGGCAAAGCGTCATAGAGCGCCGGTTCAACATCCGTACGAATTATCCCAAGCACTTCTTCCAGTGTGACGTCTTCGGGCTGGCTCATATTGAGCGTGATCGTCCGGCGCCGGTCCACGCGTTGCAAGCTGGTCGGGGCCAGTGTTTCGCGTACTTCAACCAGATCACCAATGGGTACAACCGCTCCCGATGGCGTGACGACCGGCACGCCTTCGAAATCCTGGATATTATTCCAGGGCTCCGTTCGCAGGATCATGTTGAGGCGCCGATCTCCATCAAAATACTCGCCGATAAACTGCCCGTCATTGAGCGTTGTAATCACCGACGCAATGCTGGCGCGTGTCCAGTTGACCTCCTGAATGCGGCGGTCATCGGGAATAATGGAAATCGTTGGCTGGTTGGATTGGGGCGATGGATTGGCATTGACATTTACGCCCGGGAAGCGCTCTCGCAACAGCCGAATGCCTTCCTGGGCAGCGTGATTGAGGCGGTCGGCGTCAGCTGATTGCAGATTGATCTGAACCGCACCGTTCTGCCCGAAATTTCCGAACAATTGTCCACGCGCAGCAAAAGCGGTCACATCGGGAATCCCGGTGACAATTTCGTCGCGGACAATCCGTTCCAGTTCACGGACATCTCCGATATCCTCGGCGCGAATTCCGGCCGTCGCAAAGGCACCACCCTGCCCGCCGATATAGTAGTTTTTCAGGGCGGGTTCGCGTTCGCCGGACATGTATGGCGCGAGGCGATCGATCACGACATCCACGACATCGGACTGTACCCAGTCTGCGTTTGAGCCCGGCGGCAGGATGAAGAAGGCGTCAACCGCATCCCGCCGCACCGGTGGCAAATAGTCGGTATCGGGTATCAACACCGAGGTCAGTGCGACGGGGACAATGATCATCCCCGCAATCAGGCCCATGCGGCGAAACCGACCATTGGTGAGTTTCATGATTCCGCTGGCCAGATGATTGAGCAAGGGCTGGCGTACTGCCTTGCCTTCATCTCGAACCCAGCTTCGGGCTGCGACCGGCAATATCGTGACCGCGACCAGCATGGACACGGCTACACCCACCGCAATCGTGATGGCGAGATCGGCGAAGAGCTGGCCTTCAGCATCGTTGAGGAAAATGATCGGCAGGAAGATGGCAACCGTCGTGGTGGTTGAGGCAAACAAAGCCCCCCATACCTGACCCGCGCCTTTTTCAGAGGCCTCGTCGGGACTGTCTCCGGCTTCTCGTCGCCGGACGATATTCTCCATGACGACAATGGCCGCATCGAGCACCATGCCCGTCGCAAAGGCCAGCCCGGCAAAGGAAATTACGTTGAGCGAGCGCCCCAGAGCGAACAGGATGATGATCGTGGCCAGCAGGCTGACCGGAATAGCCAGGGAAATCAGCAGCGTTGCGCGCGCCTTGCGCAGGAACAGCCACAAGCCGCCAATCGCCATCAAGATACCCAGGAGCAGATTGGTGCGCAGCAGATTGATTGCCCGGTAAATGAAAACTGATGCGTCAAAGGATGGCTGAAGTGTCAGGCCGAGTTCTCCGGCCTCGTTTTCATTGAGCTCATCCATGGCGTCCTTGACGGCATTCAATGTCGCCAGAAAGTTGGCCCCGCTCTCGCGCATGATCTGAATGCCGATCGCCGGATTGCCATTCTGATAGGCAAAGCTCTGGGATTCGCCGTAATTGATACCAACCGTCGCGATATCTCCCAGATGCACCGGGCTGCCATCACGCCAGTCGATCACCAATTCTTCGAGCTCATCGGGATCGTATTCACCTTCATAGCGAACGGTGAAAGAGCGTCGCCCGATCGTCGCATCCCCGCCCGACACATCCTGATTGCCACGCAGCGCATTGGCGACTTGCGGAATGCTGATCCCCAGGGCGGCGGCCCGATAGGGATCAAAGATGATCTGGTATTCCAGATTTTGGATGCCCCAATTGGGCTGCGCTGCTGCGACACCATCGATTGAAGAAATTCTTGGCACAACGACATTATTCACAAAGTCGCTATAGTCATTGATATCATTTGGATTTTCAGGAAGCGCCTGGATAAAGTAATAGATCAGCAATTCACCGGCACCACCGCCAAAACCACCGAACGCATTGGGACCCACAACGTCCAGCGGCATGGGTGGAAGCTGGTTCATTCGCCCGACGGTCTCGATCAGGGCCTGATCCATATCGGTCCCGTTGGCGAAGGTCAGGTTGAGGAAGACCGCGCCCTGATTGACGAAGACCCGCATCTCTTCAAGGCCGGTCATCCCGGCAAAAGCCTGTTCCTGTGGCTCTACGATTTGCGATTCCATCTCCTGGGGCGCGGCACTGCGCCAGAATGTTGCGATGGAAAGCTGAGGCCGGCTGGTATCGGGAAACAACTGGATTGGCAGCTGGGTAAAGCTGGCCACACCCATCACAATGAGTAGCATGACGCTGATCAGAATCGCGACCGGGTTCTTCAACGCAAACCGTGTCAGAAACATATTGGTAATCTCCCTCAACCCAATGGATGAAGGAGGAAACCTCGCCGCGCCTTTACGCGTGCGTTACGATTGTGTCACGCCATTCACAAAGGTGTGAGACTGTTGGTTCTAAACGCGGATGTCGGAGAGTTTCGCTTCGGTGTTCGCCTTGACCTCTTCAACGGTGACATCCGGTGCCAGCTCAATCAGGACAAGGCCCTGATCGGTGACATCAAACACGCCAAGCGTCGTGATAATGCGGTCAACAACGGCCGTCCCCGTCAGCGGCAGGCTACATTTTTTCAGCAGCTTGGCATCGCCGGCTTTTGACGTGTGATCCATAATCACGACAACGCGTTTGACGCCCGCGACCAGATCCATCGCACCGCCCATGCCTTTGACCATTTTGCCCGGAATCATCCAGTTGGCGATGTCGCCATCTTCCGACACTTCCATCGCGCCCAAAATGGACAGATCGATATGGCCGCCGCGGATCATGCCAAAGGAATCAGCCGATGAAAAATAGCTGGTCCGGCGCAATTCGGTAATCGTCTGCTTGCCCGCATTGATCAGGTCAGCATCAACTTCGTCTTCATAGGGAAATGGCCCCATGCCCAGCATGCCGTTTTCTGATTGCAGGGTCACATCGATATCTTCGCCGATATAATTGGCGACCAGGGTTGGAATACCAATGCCCAGATTGACGTAAAACCCGTCTTCCAGTTCTTTGGCGGCGCGCTGCGCCATTTCATCGCGTGTCCAGGCCATGACCTAAGCCTCCCTCTGGCGCGTCGTGCGCTGCTCAATGCGTTTTTCAAACTCGCCCTGGATGAAGCGCTGTACGAATATACCAGGCGTGTGAATGTTTTCCGGATCGAGCTTGCCGACCTCAACAATCTCTTCGACTTCGGCGACAGTTACCTTGCCTGCGGTCGCCATCATCGGATTGAAATTGCGCGCGGTTTTTCGATAGATGAGATTACCCTGGGTGTCGGCCTTCCAGGCCTTGACGATGGAAAGATCAGCTTTCAGACCCGTTTCCATAATGTAGGTCTCGCCATCAAATTCACGATGATCCTTGCCTTCGGCAATCACGGTGCCAACGCCTGTCTTGACGTAAAAACCCGGAATACCGGCACCGCCTGCGCGAATACGTTCAGCCAGCGTGCCTTGCGGGTTGAACTCAAGTTCCAGTTCTCCGGAAAGGAATTGGCGTTCAAATTCCTTGTTCTCGCCGACATAGGACGAGATCATTTTCTTGATGCGCTTGGCGTCGAGCAATTTGCCGAGGCCAAAGCCATCCACACCACAATTATTGGAGATGATGGTCAGATCTTTCACCCCGGATTCCAAAAGGGCATCAATTGCATTTTCCGGGATACCGCAGAGACCAAAGCCACCGGCCATGATCGTCATTCCATCGAATAGCACGCCGTCGAGCGCCGCTTGTGCGTCCTGGTAATGCTTGCCCATTTACTTCCTCCGGATAGCCTTGCGTGCCTGCCCTGCCTGCGTGACCTTGCACGCGCGAAGCAATCATAACACCTTGCTGATCTCATAGCGTCTTTGAGGTATCGGCGCCAGCCGATCCGGGGGTTTTTAAGCGAGGCCATTACAGTCCATGAACGATCTGGAATCCATTCTCTCTGATCCGGCCTGGTTTCCTGAAACCATGGACACCGGGCGCGATGTCATCCGCTTTGCGCGCGTCACGGCAGATGGCCTGCGATCCACGCCATTTCTTGATCAGCGCATGGCTCCGATTGTGAGCGATCGCCGAGATCTTCGTCTGTCCGAGGCCATGACCGCTTGGCGAACCAACAAGGCGCGCAAGACCCATATTCCCGCTTTCATTTTCCATTCGGCCTTTTGCTGTTCCACCCTGCTGGCGCGCGCAATGGACATGCCGGGCACATGTTTGTCGCTAAAGGAACCCGACATTTTGATGGGGCTGGCGAATGCTATCCGCGTTGACGAAAACCTGATGCGCAATGTCGATGCGCAAAACCGGCTGGTCGATTTTGTATTCGGCCTGCTGGGACGCCGATTCAAAACCGGCGAACGTATCCTTC
>CAXBKM010000118.1:0-6218 GCA_963976265.1 uncultured Maricaulaceae bacterium | reverse complement strand
GCTCTCGCGGCCAGATTTACAGTCTGGTGCCTTTAACCACTCGACCACCCCTCCACGGACATTCGATCCGCGACATCTGTCTTATCGTCAGATAAAACCTCCATGCAACAAAACGTCTCCGTTGCGGTGCAGTCGACATGTGTCGTACTGGTCGCCGCCCGGTGGACGCCTTGAAATGGAGCGCGGACTATAATGACGAAGCCAGAGCGGCGCAACCGCCCGAAAACGCCTTATAATAAAGGCCATTCGGAGAATTCGATGTCGCCCGATGAGGGCTGGATATGGGGTCGTCATGCCGTGCTGGCCGCGATGGCGAATCCTCGCCGCAAACTGTTGAAACTTTTTGCGACCCGAAATACGGCACGCGAAATGCCCGATGATGCGCGTCCCGAGATCGTCGAACCGAAAGAGATTGACCGGTTTTTACCTTCCGGTGCCGTGCACCAGGGATTCGCGATGAAGGCGTCAGCGCCCGAGGACGATCATCTGTCATCGGTGGCTGACCCCAGTCACGGCCTCCTGTTGATCTTTGACCAGATAACCGACCCGCATAATGCCGGAGCCATCTTTCGGTCAGCCGCGGCATTCGGAGCGCGTGCCGTAATCATGCAGGATCGCAAATCCCCGCCCCTGTTTGGAACGATGGCCAAATCCGCCGTGGGGGCCGCCGAAACCGTACCGGCCATCCGCGTCGTTAATATTGCCAACACGATTCAGCAATTGCGTGAGGCGGGTCGGTTTGTCATCGGTCTGGCGGGCGAAGCCGACAATGACCTGCCCGAATTGATTGCGACCCATTCCGGTCCCGGCCTCGTGATCGTTCTGGGCTCAGAGGACAAGGGATTGCGCCAACGCGTCGCGGAAAGCTGCGATGCCCTCGCGCGCATACCGATGACCGGCAAGGTCGAAAGCCTGAACGTCTCGAACGCTGCGGCCATCGCGCTTTATGCCGCCCATATACAGCGTTTGAAAAACGAAGCGGGCTAACCGGTCGTTATGGGCGAGACCGGACGTAGGAACCCGGTCCACGCCAGTGCATGGAGCCGCTGAACTCATCGGCGGTGACATCACCAGACCCGTTAATGTCGACCACGGCATCAACGACTTCGCCGCCATGATGGACATCGCCCGAACCATTGATTTCGACATTGAACGGTTGCGCGCGCCCACCATCGACATCGATATCGCCCGAGCCATTGATCTGCGCGGTAAACTCTCCTGTCTGGGTACCGATTTCGATGTCACCAGAGCCATTGATATCCATATGGATGTCACGAACGGACTCAACGTCAATATCGCCCGAGCCATTGATGTCGAAACGCGTGCCGCCTGAAATACGACCAATGGCAATGTCGCCCGAACCGTTGATCTCGATATTTGCATCGCCTGAAATGTCGGCGACCTCAAAATCTCCGCAGCGATCAATGCTCAGATTGGCCGATCCCAGTTCACCCGCCCGGCCAACAAAAATACTATCCTCGATGGCAAGAGCGAGACTGGCCGGTGCCTCAATGATCAACGTCGGATAGTCGGCTATCGGATCACGGTCGCCAAAGCGCCGTCCAACGCGAATACTGCCATTGCGCGAATTGCAGCGCAGGCCGCGTATCGACTGACCGCCATCAACCATCAAGCGCCCGCCCTGCACGCTCATCGACGGGTCAGAATGATCGCTGGACCCGGACTGAATCTGAACGGAAATCTGCGAAGCCGACGTCGCGCGCACCTGAACCGTTCCGACAAAATCATGAATTGATATCGCGTCAGCATTATAGGTTTGCGCCATTGCGGCGGGTGTCAGCGCTGTGAGTGTGCCCAGCGCAGTCGCTAAAATGAGTGCCTGTTTCATGGAATTCCCCTGTCGGTCTGTTGGCGTGACTCACGGGATAGATGCGGCAAGCCACCCTGACGGATGCAAACAGACAGATTAACTTCCAGACAGGTTTCAGCCCGCCTAGCCCGGCCAGAATTGATAAACGATTGTCGCGATAATGGTGCCCAGCGCATAACCGAAAACGCCGACCAATACGCCCGGCGTTACCAGATCTTTCCAGCCTTTCGCGGCGGCCAATGCAGGGGCTGTTGTGGCCCCCAGAATGGCCGCGTTCGACGCGATGATAAGTTCGGGCAGAGACAGTCTCAACAGCGACCCCAGACCAAACAAAACAATGCCGTGTACAAGGAGCAGGATCAGCACCAGCGCCATCAAAAGCGGTGCAGTCTGAAGCAGGGATGGAATATCTGCGCCCGCCGCAATCGCCGCGAAAAACACAAAGGCCAACCCGATACCCAATTCATAACCGCCATGCAGGCGCGCCATGGTTTTGGGCATGAGCGTGGCCGGGATCAGTGTCAGAATGGTGATCAGTGCATAGCGCCAATTGCCCGCCTGACGCGCCGCATCCTCAACGCCCATGGAATTTAGAAGCGAACCCAAAAGGCCTGTCAGCGCATCACCCAGCGCGACAATTGTCAGCGCGAAGGCAATCGTGATGGTCAGCGTCGCGGCGGTTGCCTTGCCGCCCTCATCAGCCTCGACTTCGCCCTTGGTATGGTCACGCGCGGGGAAGCGATTGGCCAGCCAGCGCCACCCGGGCAATAGGGCGAGCGCCGCCAGGAAAAGGCCACTGGCGAGATTGTCGACCGCTGTCGCGGCTGAAACGAAATCCGCATTCTCGCGCAGACCGGTAATGTCCAGCAGCGCCGCGAAATTGACCGAGCCGCCAATATAGGTGGCCGTAAACACGCCTGCGATTCCACGCTCATCGGCACCAAAATCCAGAACGCCGACAGCGACGATAGCGCCAATGACGGTCGCCAGTGCGGCGAGGCCAAAGGCGAGTGTCATGCGCCCGGTTTCGAAGAAAATTTTCTTCAAATCCGCCTTGAGCAAAAACAGTGGAATCAGCACCGGCACGAAATAGGAAAACACGAAGGAATAGGCTGGAGCGCTTTGTGGAATAATCCGCAGATTGGCGGCAATAATCGCGAGAAAAATCGCCACTACCGCACCGGTCAGAACGGCACCAATACGTGTTTTCTCGGCCAGAAAGCCAATGGCCGCGATCACAAACAATCCGCCCATGACGGCGAAATGATTACTCGCCGGGATCAATGTTTCCATCATCATTCGTCTCCTGTGCGGCGTTCAAACACGCTGTCACCGGAATAACGCGCAAACCCGTCTTCCTCTGCGTATCGCACGAGCGACCACAGTGTCGTGATCACATCCGCGTCATACTCACCCGTCCAGGCCGTAATGGTGTGGCAGGTTTCTTCCTCGGCCTTCCAGACCACGGAAAAACTGATCAGCGGCGCGAACGCGTCACCCACGACGCGATACTCCACGCCCTGACAGGCATAGCCCGGCGCATTGTTGACGTAGCGCCCGTGGAAATGACCATTCTCGCGGACCTCGTCGATATAAAGCACGGAGCCGCTTTGATTGTCCCAGACACTGCCCGCCTCGATGCTCTGAACCTGGACCATTCCCGCCCCGATGAGCCAAACGGCGAGTGCAATCACGATTTTCGTCATCTTCGTCAGTCCTTGTTGATCAGGCGTCGCCCGAAACAAAGGCATCGGCCTCCACCTCGACGATAAAATCTGGCGATGCGAGCGCGGCAACACCAACCAGGGTGGATGCCGGCGGATGATTGCCAAACGCTGCGCTATGGGCACGCCCGAATGCGGCTTGAGCCTCTGCGCTCATATCGGTGACGAAGACGCGCGTGCGCATGATGTGGGTCAAATCCGCGTCCAGTTCACCCAGCGCCTTTTTGATGATGGCGATGCAGCGCGCGGTCTGGGATTCCATATCACCGCGCCCGTGCACCTGCCCGTCATCACCGACCGACACTGTGCCCGCGACCCAGATGTGCGGGCCGTTTCGCAACGCGCGGCAATAGCCGACCCGGGCCTCCCAGGGCGCACCGGAACTGACGCGCTGCACGCCGCTCATCACACTCAGCCTTCAGGGCTCAGGATATCGAGCGCCACCGCCGTCATGGCTTCGGTTGCCATCGTGATCGAGGTTTCCGGATCATCAGGCGCGAAAAACGGCGAATGATTGGACGGGGCCGATACGCCGCGATCCGTATAGCTGTCGAGGCGTTCCTGCGTCGTGCCACCCACCCAGAACATGAAGGTCGGGATGTTGTGCTCGGTACGGTGATACATCGCGTAATCCTCACCGCCCATGACGGGGGATGATTCAACGACGGCCAGCGGTCCAAAACGCTCACGCATGGCGGCCACTGCGCGCTCGGCGAGGTCCGGATCATTGTAGAGAGCCGGTGTGTAAGGCTCCTCAACCACGACGTCGGGATATTCTTCCGGAGTCAGGCCATAGGACGCGGCCTGCCCATGCGCGACGCGCTCAATACCGGAGAGCAACAGCTCGCGTACTTCGTCGGAATAGGACCGAACGGTGAGCTGCAAATGAACTTCATCACCGATAATATTGTGCTTGGTGCCGCCATTGATGGCGCCGACCGTAATCACGCCGGGCTCCAGCGGAGACAATTCGCGCGAGACCATGCCCTGGAGCGCAACGATAATCTGCGCTGACAGAAAAACCGGATCCTTCGTCGTGTGCGGATAGGCCCCATGACCGCCGCGCCCATGCACGGTGATGTCGACCGAATCCACATTGGCCATCGCATAGCCCGGTACATAGGTGATCATGCCAGTGGGGATTGCCGAAAACGTATGGAAAGAGACGTTGAAATCAGGTGTCGGGAAACGCTCGAACAGACCGTCCTCAATCATCATGCCGGCACCCAGGCCCAGCTCTTCCGCCGGTTGGCCGATGAGGACCAGCGTGCCGGACCAGTCGTCACGGCGGGCCATCATCTGGCGGGCCGCACCGACAAGTGCCGTCATATGTGTATCGTGTGCACAAGCATGCATGACCGAGCTGGTCACGCCGTATCGATCTGTGCCCGTCGCCGTAGAGGCATAGGCCACATCGGTCTGTTCCTCGACGGGCAGACCATCCATGTCGGCGCGCAGCATCAGCGTCGGGCCATCACCATTTTCGAAAACCGCAACAAGACCATGCCCGCCAACGCCTTCAGTGACCTCATAGCCCGCATCGCGAAGCTCTTGCGCCAGGCGTGCCGCCGTTTGCTCCTCCATCAGGGAGAGCTCCGGATTGGCGTGGAAATGTTCGTAAAGCGAGCCGAGATACTCTGAGTAATCAGTCTCGACGGACGATGCCAGATCGTCATCGGCCATTGCGGGTGCGGACAATGCAAGGGCAGCACAGGCTGCGAGCAGACGAATACGCATGGATCAACCCTCCCCAGGGTGGTTTGTTTCAACTTGCCACCATACCAACCCGTGTCCGCGCGCGGCGTCAATGAATGAGCGCGATATTCCACAGCAAAGTGCGGGACGCGGAGCCTGCCAATACCGGTATCGGCATGGACCGGTCTGGGCTTTGATCGCCGTCATGGACACGCTCGCGATTCAAACATCCGGTCTCTCCCGCCGCTTCGGCAAGGTCGAAGCCGTCAGTGATCTGGATCTGGAAGTTCCCAAAGGACGCGTCTGCGGCTTTCTGGGGCCCAATGGCGCGGGCAAGACCACAACAATCCGGATGATGCTGGGCCTGATCAAACCCAATACCGGCTCCATTTCGATTTTTGGTCATGACATTCACCGCGCCCGCAAACAGGCGCTGACCGGTGTGGGCTCGCTGGTTGAAACACCAGCCCACTACCTCAATCTCACCGGCACAGAAAATCTGGAAATTACGCGCCATCTGCTGGGCCTGCCCAAAACATCAACGGCGCGGGCGCTCGAACAGGTCGGGCTGACAGCCGCCGCAAACCGCAAGGTCTCGGGCTATTCGCTCGGCATGCGCCAACGCCTGGGGCTGGCGCGCGCGCTGATTGATACGCCCAAACTCCTGATTCTTGATGAGCCGACCAACGGGCTCGACCCGGCGGGTATTCACGAAATGCGCAATCTGATCCGCGAAGCGCCGGAGCGCTTTGGCGCCACCGTTCTGGTGTCGTCTCACCTACTGGGCGAGATTGAGCAGACCGCTGATCATGTCGCCCTGATGCATCATGGGCGGCTGCTGTTTCAGGACACGATTGACAACCTCCATGCCGCGCATCCCGGTGGCTTGCAGATCACAGTCGATCGCCCGCAAGAGGCGGCCGCTGCGCTCGGGCAATCCGATACGATCATCAATTCCGAACCCGCCT
>CAXBKM010000117.1:0-6218 GCA_963976265.1 uncultured Maricaulaceae bacterium | reverse complement strand
TCATGAGCCGCTATCTGCTCACCCCCTCCTTCATGGAGCGCCTGTTGTCGCTGGAAACCACGATGAAGGGCAAGAAGGTCCGCGCCGCCTTTGACGAGCGGCAGGGCGGCGGCGAGCTGTTGATTGCTGTCGAAACCGGCAATCTGTTCGAGCCCGGGTCGATGTTCAAATCACTCGATGATGACAACCGTATTCGCAGCCTGCTCGACGAAATCGACATGGTGACCGGCATGGTCGACCGGCTCGTCAAACCGGCGGAAATCGGTGAGGGCAGTGTGGTGGGTGAATAGAGGTTCGACCCCAAGACTGGTTACCGGCAAAATTGCCGTTCACGCTGATGGCTAACACCGCTTCTCCCCTCCCTTGATGGGAGAGGTGCTCGCGGAGCGAGCGGAGAGGGTGAAATGATCGGCGCGTAGAGTGTATCACCCCTTCCGTCCCTTCGGGCCACCTTCCCCATCAAGGGGAAGGAGGGGCGATCTCACCAATTTGTCCCGTCTAAAGCTCAAACGTCCCAACGACCGGGACATGATCAGACGCCTTGGTCTTGCCGCGTGTCGCCTTGTGTATCTCGATCCCCGAGAGTTTGTCGGCCGCTTGCGGTGAGCACAGCAAATGGTCGATGCGGATGCCGTTATCCTTCTGCCAGGCCCCGGCCTGATAATCCCAGAATGTGTATTGATGCGCGCGGCCATCCAGTTGTTCAAACGCGCTGGTAAAGCCGAGCCACAAAATGGCGCGAAAGGCATCGCGTGAAGCGGGCAAGGTCAGGGCATCGCCTTCCCAGGCGGCTGCATCATGCACATCGGCATCGCGCGGGATGACATTGTAATCACCGGCCAGGACGAGCGGCTCTTCATAGGCGAGGAGCGATTCTGCGTGGGTTTTCAGGCGCGCCATCCAGGCCAGCTTGTAATCATATTTCGGACCGGGTGCCGGATTGCCATTGGGCAAATAGATTGAGGCGACGCGTACAGGGCCGCTGTCAGTGGAAATCACGCATTCGATATAGCGGGCCTGCTCGTCGGCCTCATCGCCGGGCAGACCGCGAAGCGTTTCCTCGATCGGGAATTTCGAGAGCAATGCAACACCGTTATAGGATTTCTGGCCGTGTGTTTCGACATTATAGCCAAGGCTCTCAATCTCTTCGCGCGGGAAATTCTCGTCGACCGTCTTGATCTCCTGCAGGCAGACCACATCGGGCGCGGCCTCGCGCAGCCACTCCGTGACATTGTTCAGCCGGGCCTTGACCGAATTGACATTCCAGGTGGCGATGGTGAGGGGCATGAGAGACTCGCTAGCAAAGGATCAGACCGGTATCGCGGTATTTGCAGGCGAGGTCAAAACCCCTCGAACACCGCAAATTCATCGACGTCCGCGCGTTCTGATTGCCACTGGTTTATCGGCGCGTCCGTGTCGGCATAGCCCAGAGCCATGCCGCAATAGACTATGCGATTGTCTGGCAGGTTGAGCGTTTTGCCGAGCGTGGTTGAAAACCGTGTCCAGGCTTCCTGCATGCAGGTGGCAAGACCGCGCTGTTCGGCGGCCAGGGCGACGGCGAGCATGAACATGCCCAGATGCGCCCACTGGTTCGGGTTCATGTCCTTTTCGATGGAAAAGAACAGGCCCACAGGCGCCCCGAAGAATTCCAGATTTTTCATGACCTGATTGAAGCGTCCGGCCTTGTCTTCGCGCGGAATGCCGATCTGCTCATACATTTGCTCGCCGAGCTGATATCGGCGCGACCGATAAGGCTCCCAGAGTTTTTCCGGATAGACCGGGAAGGGGTGCTCATCGTCAAACGGGTCCTGGGCGATTTTCGCCTGCACCGCGTCGATCACGCGCTGGCGCGCCGCACCGGTGACGATATTGACGAACCAGGGCTGGAGATTGCCGCCCGAGGGGGAGCGGCTCGCCTCAGCCAAAATATCCCGTATATCCCGCTCGGATACAGATTTGTCGAGGAAGGCGCGCGTTGAGATGCGCAGGGACAATGCGTCAGAGACATCCATCAAACGGTAAAACTCACACCGCAGCCACAGGCTGCAACCGCATTGGGGTTGTCGATCTTGAAGGCTGCGCCCAGCAATTCGTCGACATAGTCAATCTTCGAGCCTTCAAGAAACGGCACGGAGGCTGAATCAATTGCGACCTGCGCGCCATCGGTTTCGATCAGTGTGTCATCGCCGCTGGTGTCGGATTCCAGATCGAACTTGTAGGAGAAGCCCGAACATCCTCCACCGATCACCGAAACGCGCAGCATTTTGGCGCTGGCATGGCTGGCCAGTATGGCGTGGATCTGTTTGGCCGCGCTGGCGGTCAGGACGATATCGGTATCACTCATGGCTTCATGGTTCCGTTATGGGCGCTAAACCGATATATGGACGCCCATGGCCGTTTCGAAAAGACCCCGCGCATGAGTATCGGTGCAACAGACCGAAATCGCGCGCCCTATGCCAATCATCCGTCGCAGAGCCGCGGCCGGTTTTATGCGCAGTCTGAAAGCGCAACCCGCAATGCGTTTCAGCGCGACCGCGACCGGATTATCCACGCCACGGCCTTTCGCCGCCTGAAGGAAAAAACACAGGTTTTTGTCGCCCATGAAGGTGATCACTATCGCACTCGGCTAACCCATTCCCTGGAAGTCTCGCAAATTGCGCGAACCATTGCGCGGGTGCTCAATGTCGATGAAGACCTCGCAGAAGCGCTGGCGCTGGCCCATGATCTGGGCCATCCGCCCTTCGGGCATGCCGGTGAACGCGCGCTTGCCGAATGCATGACGCTGTTCGGCGGGTTTGATCACAATGCGCATACGCTGCGCGTCGTGACCGAGATTGAAACGCGTTATGCCGGGTTCCCGGGTCTCAATCTGAGCTGGGAAACACTGGAAGGTGTGGTCAAGCATAATGGCCCGTTGATCACGACCACTGCCAGCGCGGACGATCTCAACTGGGCTTTCCGCGCCTATGACGGCTGGGAGGGTCTGGAGTTATCGACATTCGCCGGGGTGGAGGCACAAATCGCCGCGCTCGCCGATGACATCGCCTATAATAATCACGACATTGATGACGGCTTGCGCGCCGGATTGCTCGATATTGATGCGCTAGCTGAACTGCCCATGGTGGGCGATGTGCTGAAACAGGCGCGCGCGCGTCATCCTGATGCGCCGGAATCCATTGTTATTCTCGAAGCCGTTCGCGATCTGATCGGGTTGATGGTCGATGATGTGCTGGCCGAAACCCGCACCCGTCTGGCTGCCGACAAACCGGACAGCGCCGAAGCCGTGCGCCTGGCAGAGCGGGAAGTCGTCGCGTTTTCGACTGGCATGGTTGAGGCGCTGGCCGCTTTGCGTCGCCATCTCTTTGACAACATGTATCGTCATTACAAGGTCAATCGCATGATGGCGCAGGCCGAACGTGTGGTGCGCGAATTGTTCGCGCTGTTTCTGGAGGACCCCAATCTCCTGCCGACCGGATACCGCAAACGGGCCGGTGAGCCGGGCTCCCGGGAACTGGCTCGACTGGTCTGCGACTACATTGCGGGGATGACAGACCGCTATGCGTTGGAAGAACATCGCCGCTTGTTGACTGTGCAGGGCTATTTCTAAAGGGACGTCTTGCTCGTCCAATGAGTGTTATCTTTTATCCATGCGCTGCGATTCGCGGCGACGGACAGGAATATTGCAGGCATGACCGATCGCGATACCGATCAGAGACGCGGGGCCTATGTGCCCCCCGCAGATGACGACGACACTTTCGACGCGCGCGATGACTCGCGGCGTGGCCCGCTTCTGCTGACTGCGGCGGCGGCGGTTTTCGTGCTCTTCGTCGGTGTCGTCTGGTCGGCCTATCGTCAGGGTATCCGCGAGGGAGGCCGGGACGCCGCCCCGCGCATACTGGCGGACGCCGAACCCTATCGCGAACGCCCGGCAGATCCGGGCGGCGAGGAAACGCCTGATCTTGATATCAGTGCCTATGGTTTGCTGGAGGGCGAAAACGACACGACCGGTGATGCCACACCGCGCCCTGGCCCCGAAGAGCCACTCAATGATGGTGGCCGCCCCAGCCTGCAGGTCGAAACAGTTGATCCCGATGATACAGCTCCGGCATCGAACAATGATTCAATTCCGCAAACGGATGATGGCGGCGACGTCGACGGCGATGGCGATCCGATCCGATTGACCCCGCCAAGTCAGCCGGTCGAAAGGCCTGTCGAACCCCCGCCTCAACAAACCGCGTCAGACCCCGATCCGGTTATTGCGGCACCGCCTCCGCAGGTCGAACCTGTACGGACCGCATCGATTGCGGCTGACGCATCAGGCGACTGGACCGTTCAGATCGGCTCATTTCGATCCGAAGCCGAAGCGGAAAACGCCTGGGTCAATTTCATCTCGCGCTATTCGGATATTGCTTCGGGCGTCTCGCCAGACATTCAATCGGCCGAGATTGAGGGGCGCGGCACGTATCACCGACTGCGGATCGCAGCCTTTGCGACACGCGCTGATGCGTCGGCCTATTGTTCTGCGCTGCAGGGTCAGGGCCAGGACTGCTTCGTCGCTGCGCGATGAGTGTGAGCGCGGCCATCTACGGGCTTGAAGGGCCTGAATTAAGTGCTGACGAGCGCGCCTTTTTTCGCGACGCTGACCCGTGGGGCTTCATTCTGTTTGCCCGCAATGTGGATCGCCCCAAACAATTGGCGCGCCTGTGTGTGGCCTTGCGCGATGCTGTTGGCCGGGATGCGCCAATCTTCATTGATCAGGAAGGTGGACGGGTTCAACGTCTGAAACCGCCAATTTGGCGTGCCGCGCCGCCAGCCTCTGTCATTGGCGATCTTTACGCCGGTGATCGCAAAGCGGCTCTGGAAGCGACGCGTTTAAATCATCGCCTGCTGGCCCATGAATTGATGGCGTCGGGCATTGATGCGGATTGCGCGCCCTGTCTGGATTTGCGGATTCCCGGCGCGGATGGCGTGATCGGGGATCGGTCCTTTGGCGATGATCCACAAATCATTGGCGCGCTGGGTCGTGCGGCGATGGAAGGGCTTCATGCGGGCGGTGTCGCCTCGGTGATCAAACACATTCCCGGCCATGGCCGGGCCGATGCAGACAGCCATTTCGCCTTGCCCAAGGTCGGTGAGAGCCGTGATGTTCTCGAAGCGACGGATTTTGCGCCGTTCAAAATACTCAGTGATGCACCGATGGCGATGACCGCCCATGTCGTCTACACGGCCATTGATCCGGATGATCCGGCGACCCTGTCCGAAGCCGTGATTGGCGATGTGATCCGCAATTCGATGGGGTTTGACGGGCTTTTGATGACCGATGATTTGTCGATGCGGGCCCTGTCCGGTTCACTCGGCAAACGCGCAATGCGGGCATTTTCAGCCGGTTGCGATATGGCGCTGCATTGCAATGGCAAACGCAAGGAAATGGTCGCACTCGCCAATGTCATGCCCACACTCTCCGGTGAAGCGCTTCGCCGGGCTGACGCTGCGGCCGCGATACGGCAGACACCCGAGGCTTTCGACGCAGATGAGGGCCTTGATCGCCTCAACGCGCTGATCGCTCCGGTGCTGTCATGAGCGATGATTTTGAAGAAGACCTGCCGTTCGAGGCTGCTGACAACGCGGAAAATGATGCGCTGATCGTTGACGTAGACGGTTATGAAGGCCCGCTTCACCTGCTTTTGGCGCTGGCACGCAAGAAAAAGGTCGATCTGGCAAAAATCTCCATTCTGGAGCTTGCCGAACAATATTTGGGCTTTGTCGAGGATGCGCGCCGCAAACGGCTTGATCTGGCTGCCGAATACCTCGTCATGGCGAGCTGGCTCGCCTATCTCAAATCGCGGCTGTTACTGCCCAAACCCCTGAAGGATGACGAGCCGGAACCCGAAGCGCTGGCCGCGTCCCTAGCATTTCGCCTGCGTCGCCTGGAGGCCATGCGCCTGACGTCTCGGGCCTTGTTCCGGCGCAATCTGTTTCGCCGTGAAGTGTTTCCGCGCGGCGCGCCTGAAGGTGTCCGGACGCTGCGCGCGGCGAAGTACGAAGCCGACCTTCATGATCTGTTGCGGGCCTATGCGACACGCCGTCAGTCGCGCGTCCGGACCGATTACACACCCGAATTGCCCAAAGTCTATGGCTTGGAAAAGGCGCGTGAGCGTCTTGAAATGATCTTGCCGGAAGTAAAGGACTGGCGAAATCTGGACGATCTTTTGCCGCAA
>CAXBKM010000116.1:0-6220 GCA_963976265.1 uncultured Maricaulaceae bacterium | reverse complement strand
ACCGACAGCGATTCCGGTAGCTATGCCGATCAGGCCGGCAATGGCCGCGGTCGCAGCGGTATTACCGACAGTGACTCCGGCAGAAATTCTGATCCGGTTGGAAATGGTCGCGGTCGCAGCGGTATTACTGACAGCGACACGGGCCGAAATGCAGATCCGGCCGGCAATGGTCGGGGCCGTCGCACAACGGGCATTACCGACAGTGATCCCAGCGATGCGGTTGGCAATGGTCGCGGGCGCCGAACCTCGGGTCTAACGGATTCTGATTCTGGTTCCATGGCTGATCCGGGCGGCAATGGTCGCGGTGGACGCCGCACGCGTCGAACCGGTCTGACTGATGCCGATAGCGGGTCGAATTCTGACCGCGTTGGATATGGTCGCGGAACAGACCGCTAGAACGGTCGCCGCACGGTAAAATTCGTTCAACAGGTGTCGGGCCTCGGCCCGGCACCCATAGAGCCGCCCGTCCAGGGGCCTGGTTCGTCCAATTTTTCGAAGGAGACTGATCATGGCTAAAAAGGGCAAGCTCAGCCGTCGCTCGTTTATGACCCGCGTTGGCGGTGTGGCACTGGCAACAGGTGCCGGCGCGGCGGTAACAGGCTGCGCAACCGGGAGCGGTTACTATTCCGGTGTAACGGACGCGGATATCGGAGCCTATGCAGATGCGGCGGGCTATGGTCGCGGACGGTCCGGCGTTACCGACAGTGATACCGGCTCTTATGCCGATCCGGTTGGCGGCGGCCGCGGCAATCGTGGCGGTGTAACCGATAGCGATTCAGGGTCTTACGCTGACCCAGTTGGTGGTGGCCGCGGTGGCGGCCGAACGTCTGGCGTCACCGACAGCGATTCCGGGTCTTATGCCGATCCTGTCGGAAATGGCCGAGGTGGCCGCGGGAATTCAGGGATCACTGACCGGGACTCAGGCGCCTATGCTGACCCGGCCGGCAATGGTCGCGGCGGACGCGGTGGTCGAGGCGGCGTGACGGACAGCGATACGGGCAGCTATGCCGATCCTGTCGGCGGCGGTCGTGGTGGCCGACGCAATTGCACGGACAGCGATACGGGCAGCTATGCCGATCCGGTTAATCGCGGGCGAAACTGCTAGTCGCATCGCGGCGTATTGAACGCATGCAGTGTCGAAACGTACGCACTTCGCACCTCTTGCAGGCTGCGGCGAATAAACCCCTATGCCTGCTGTCATATAGCGCTAAAGTCAGACCCAGATATTTTCCGGAGTGACAGATGAACGACATGCCGTGGCGGGATGATCCGCTTGATTATTTGATTGGCGCAGACGCGGCCAAAACCTTCTTTGACGATACTTATGAGAAAAAGGCGCTGATCATCCCGCGTGACGATCCCGAGCGGTACCGCTCATTGCTGTCTATTGCGCGCATTGATGACATGCTGGCCAGCATCGATTTTCAGGGTGACGCGCTCGACATGGCGCGCGCCGAACCACCTGTATCGCGCGAGCAATTCATCTTCCCCAGTGGTGTTGCCGACAAGGGCGCAGTGTCAGACCTCTATCGCAGCGGCGCTACGCTGATCCTGCCCCAGCTTCATCAGACCGATGGCACGTTGAAGGATTTCACGCGCGCCATGGAAGCGCACTTCTCGTGTCATACCCAGACCAATATCTACCTGACACCGCCCAACTCCCAGGGTTTCCGCACGCATTATGATGATCATGATGTCTTTGTGATTCAGATAGAAGGCGAGAAGACTTGGCGTTTGTACAATACGCCGATTGAAACCCCGTTCCGCGGGGAGCCCTTCCAGTCTGATGTTCACGAATTTGGTGACCCGCAGGAAGAATTCATCCTCAAGGCTGGCGACTGCGCCTATGTGCCACGCGGCCTCGTCCATGACGCCTCAACATCGGGCAGCGGCGACTCCCTGCACATCACCGTCGGCCTGATCGTCAAGACCTGGGCCGATGTGATGCTCGAAGCGGTGTCCGAAGTCGCCTTGCGTTCACCGGGTTTCCGCAACTCCCTGCCACCGGGCTATGCGCGAAACGATTTTGACCGCACCAGTGCCAAGGCTCATTTCAAGAAATTGGCCGCAATGATGGCCAGTGAAACCGATTTTGACGGCGCATTTGATCTCTTCGTGGATAACTTCATTCGCTCTCGCCTGCCAGAATCCGGCGGTACGATTTCCGGACGCGGTACGCCCGAAATCGTCGGTCAGACTTTCCGTTTGCGGCGTTTTGTGCCGTGGCGTTTTGCCGGAGATGGCGACAAGGTTGTCCTGATTACGGCGGGCGGCGAACTCACCTTCGAAGGCGGTGCCGAGGCCGGGCTCAACGAATTGCTGGACGGCAAAACCATAACGCTGGAGAGTTTTGGCGATCTCTCACCGGAAGATGCCAAAACCACGCTGGGCCGGCTCTTCGCATATGGGGTAATTGAGCCCGCCGACTGATGCGCGACCTTATAAACCGCCTTTTACCGCGGCCCGTTGTGCGCGGTGGGCGACGTCTCCTGCGTGGAGTGACCCGCAAATTCGGGCTGGGTGAACCTGCCGATCCGGCCTTGTCAGATCTGTCTGGCGATGGGGACTGGAAGGCCGCCGGGGATGCCATTGTTCTGTGGAGCCAAGCGCTCTGCAATGTCACCCCGGATGCGCATGTGCTCGACATTGGGTGCGGCCCGGGCCGGATGGCCGAAGGCCTGCTTGGATATCTGTCCGATGCGGGACGCTATACCGGGTTCGACGTGTCGAAAGCGGCGATCGCCCATGCCGAAGCCCGATTGGGCTCGGATGACCGTGCGCACTTTCATCATGCCGACATTCACAATCTGGAATACAATCCGAGCGGTAAAATCAAGGCCAGCACTTTTGAATTTCCGGCCAGCGATTCCAGTCTCGACTTTGCCTTTGCGACATCGGTTTTTACCCATATGCACACAATCGATGTCGCGCATTATATCGGCGAAATCGCGCGGACTCTTAAGCCCGGTGGCTGCGCCCTGATCACGGTCTTTTTGATGGATTCTGAATCGCGGCCGGCGATGGCGGCGGGCCGGACGAGCTATCGCTTTGACAAGCGGCTCGATGCCCATTCGGCCAGCATTGATGCGCGGACACCCGAACGCGCCATGGCGTTTGAGGATGGCTTCATTCTGGAGGCGCTCCAGACCCATAATTTGATGATTGACGGCGACATCCATCGCGGCACCTGGCGCGGTCATGATAACGCCATGGCGTTTCAGGACATGATTGTCGTGCGTAAGGCGGGCTAACGCGCCCGGAGCAAAAGCGCGCACGCATCATCACGCATTTTAAGCCGCCCCAACCGGGCATCATCGTCCGGATTGGTTTCCTGGGCGCGAAGCTCGCCCATCAAATCGAGCAAGTCTTCATCTTTCATTGCCGCATCCATCAGCCCGTCAACATCATACTTTTTATAGGGTTCGATCAGGCGGAAAAAACCATCGCTCATCAACAGGATATGGCCGTCGCCATCAAGCCGGACCCGTTCTACCATCGCGTGAGCGGCGGCCTCGGGATGGACCGAAAATACAAAATGTTCGCCCGGCAGATTGATTTTGTTGCGATCCTCGCGGGCGCTGGCATAGCCACCTGCCTTGCCTTCAGGACGTTTGAGCTGATCGCGGTTTAATGCGTGCTCAGCCTGCACGGCTGCCAGATTGCCAATGAGCCGGGTGCGCCCACCGGTGCGGATAATGCCCATACAGTCGCCCAGCATGGCGAACTCAACCGCGTCGCCGTCCCGGCGCGCCCAAATCCCGCCTGCGCTCGGCATGTTGTGACGCGGCTCATCGGCCAGCGGGACGATGGCATCGGCGTCGGCACGCGCGGCGATATCGCGGATCACATGTTCAAGATAGGCCTTGGCTGACTCACCGGGTTGCGGGGGCTGCGTGAAACGTTCTGACAGGGTTTCCGCATACCAGGCCGCATCGCTCTCATAGAAGGTGGCGCCGGTATCGCTTTCGACCTGATCAGGAAAAACGCGGCGCGTGCCGACATCAGTGGCACCATCCACGACCCAGCCCGTCCCCGCGCTTTCGTCAAAGCCGTAGCGATCATCGCCGGTCTTTCCGGTCGCCGGGAAATTCACTGCATCCAGGAAGGAAAATCCACCTTGCATGGTGCTATTCAATATTCGCGAGATCTTCTTCGGAGATATCAGAATTGTCGAACACGGTCTGGACGTCATCGAGATCATCCAGGGCTTCGAGCAATTTGAAGAGCGTGCCAGCCTTCTCGCCATCGAGAGGGGTCAGCGTACCCGCCTTCCAGATGATATTGACCGATTTGGCTTCACCCAGTGCCGCTTCGAGCGCCTTGGAGACATCGCCCAGATCATCGCGGGCGCAGTAAACGACATGCTCGCCGGGCTCATCCTCGCCGCCGTCTTCCTGTTGAACGTCTTCGGCCCCGGCCTCGATAGCCGCCTCAAACATCGCATCCTCGTCGGCGACGCCCTGATCGTAGCGAATTTCGCCGACCTGTTCGAACATGAAGGAGACCGATCCGGTCTCACCCATATTGCCACCATTCTTGGTAAAGGCTGCGCGCACATCGGACGCGGCGCGATTGCGATTGTCGGTGGACACTTCAACAATGATGCCCACGCCGCCAGGCCCAAACCCTTCATAGCGTGCATCTTCGAAGGCCTCGACATCCCCGCCCGACGCCTTGTCGATAGCGCGCTGGATGTTGTCCTTGGGCATGGACTGGCCCTTGGCATTGGCAACGGCCAGACGCAGGCGCGGATTCATCTCCGGGTCAGGGCCGCCCATCTTTGCAGCAATGGTGACTTCCTTGGAGAGCTTGGAGAACAGCTTGCCGCGTGCCTTGTCCTGGCGACCCTTGCGGTGCTGGATATTCGCCCATTTTGAATGTCCGGCCATGCGACCTGCTCCCTCGGTGTTCGCGCCACAAAAGGCGTCTTTAAATAATTCCAAAAGTCGGGCCGGTTGTCTAACCCATCAGGGCGACACGTCCAAGCCGTATGACGCACTGACCTGACAAGCCGGTCAGCCTTCGGTTTGTTCCAAACTCCCGCCAATACGGATGGGGCGGATCGTCGTCGCCAGCCCGGTCTTGTCATTGGTCTCGATATAGATACCGCACAGCGTGCCTTCGCCTTCGGCCGGTTGAAAACGGCCTGAGCGCATCTTGGTGGTAAAGCGACGCATCGGTTCTTCGATATCCATGCCGATGATGGAGTTGTAATCGCCCGACATGCCCAAATCCGTGATATAACCCGTCCCGCCTGGCAGGATGCGTGCGTCTGCGGTCGGGATATGGGTGTGGGTCCCGACAACGAGGCTGGCCCGTCCGTCACAGAAAACCCCCATCGCATTCTTTTCACTGGTCGCCTCACCGTGAAAATCGATCAGAATGGCGTCGGCGACTTCGCGCAGGGGCGCATCGGACAATTCCTTTTCCACGGCCGCAAACGGATCATCGAGCGGGTCCATGAAAAGCCGTCCCAGGACATTCATCACCAGAACCGACCGACCATCGGGTAAATGATAGAGATTCGCGCCTTTGCCCGGCGCGGTATTGGGCGGATAGTTGACGGGGCGAAGCAGGCGCGGTTCACGCTCGATATAGGTCAGGGCTTCGGACTGATCCCAGGAATGATTGCCCAGCGTCAATACATCGGCGCCGGCATCAAACAAGTCTTCTGCCGTACCGCGCGTAATGCCAAAACCACCGGCCGCGTTTTCCGCATTGATGGCCACGAAATCAAGTGACAGGCGTTCGCGCAAGCCGGGTAGATGCGCGGCAGCGGCCTTGCGACCGGACTTGCCCAAAATGTCGCCAAAAAATGCAATACGCACGAGGGAAATACTCCGCTGGTTTTAGTGAGGGATGCGGTATGCCGCTTTTTCGGTGACGATCCAATCGACACTGACATCATAAGGGCCAACGGGAACCGATTTGACGATCTGCGCGTCGTAACAAAGACCCACGGCGGTGACCGCGCCTGTTTCACGCAAACGGCTCAGCGTTCGGTCATAATAACCTGCGCCATAACCCAGACGGTTTCCTTTGCGATCCACGGCCAGCAGCGGCATCAGCACGAGAGAGGGATTGGCCATGTCGCTCGTCGCGGCCGGTTCTTCCACGCCGAATGTGCCCTTCACCAGATCATCACCGGGAGTCCAGTGATGAAAGGCGAGCGGTTCACCGCGCCGGACGACTCTTGGCAGCGCCAGACGCACCTGCTCGC
>CAXBKM010000115.1:0-6330 GCA_963976265.1 uncultured Maricaulaceae bacterium | reverse complement strand
CGAAGCGACCATGGATATTGTCCGCCGCGTCAATTACGCGTCCTGTTTTTCCTTTATCTATTCGCGCCGGCCGGGCACGCCCGGCGCAGCCATGCCGGGCCAGGTGGACCCCGCTGTCGCATCCGAACGCCTGCAAAGGCTGCAAAAATTGTTGTTCGAACAACAGACGGCCTTCAATGCCTCGCAGATTGGCAAGACCCTACCGGTTCTGTTCGAACGAAAAGGCCGGATGCCGGGTCAGATTCAGGGCCGCAGCCCCTATCTGCAATCGGTATATTGCGACGGATCGGAAGCGCTGATCGGGCAGATCGCTGACGTGTACATTACGAAGGCCTCGCAAAATGCCCTGACCGGCAGGCTTGTTCTGGACCAGGCGGGCGCTGCATGAGTGCGCCCAAAACGTCCCGCCCAGGCCCTCGCAATGCCAAGCCCAAACGCGCGCCTGTCGAAACCCTGCATTTTGACGACGCTGCCCGCCTGCGCTCGCTGATCGGCGAGGGCGACAGCCATCTGATTCTGATTGAAAGCGAGCTGGGTGTTCGTTTGAGCGCGCCCGGCGCCGGGCAGATCCAGATTGCGTCTGATGACCCCAAGGCCCGCGCAGAGGCAAGGCGCGTCATTAACCGGCTTTATGGCCGTTTGGGCGATGGATTGATCTGCGATGAATCCGAAGTGCGATCCGCCCTGCTGTTGGCCGATGATGAGGGCGAGGAAGAAAATTCGACCTTGATCCGCGTGCCGCGCGGCGCAAGTTTTCTGGCACGAACACCGCGTCAGGGTGCCTATGTCCGGGCGTTGAAAAATGACCGCGATACCGATTTGATATTTGGCGTGGGTCCAGCCGGTACGGGCAAGACATTGCTGGCCGTGGCCTATGGAGCCAGCCAACTGGTTTTGCGCCGGATCGAGCGCCTGATTATTACCCGCCCGGCTGTTGAGGCCGGTGAAAAGCTGGGATTCCTGCCGGGGGATCTGGCTGAGAAGGTCGATCCGTATTTATTGCCGGTCTGGGATGCCCTGTCGGATTCTCTCGGCAAAACACAAATGGAAAAAATGCGCGAAGAGGGCCGGATCGAAGTCGCGCCGCTGGCCTTTATGCGGGGCCGGACGCTCAACCGCGCCTTTGTCATTGTCGATGAAGCCCAGAATGCAACGCGCGCCCAGATGCGCATGGTTCTGACCCGGCTCGGTCAGGGGTCGCGCATGGTGGTGACGGGCGACCCGACCCAGACCGATCTGGATCGTCGCCAGCCATCGGGCCTGCCCGAAGCGCTGGAAATTCTCAATAATGACCCCCGCGTTGTGATTACCAAATTCGAGCGCGGCGATGTTGTGCGCCATGACCTCGTCGCGCGCATCGTCGAGGCCTATGAGGGCGTGGACGCACGCAGCACCGAAACATGACTGAGCTTTCAGTGATGGTTACAGATAATCACTGGGCCGCTGTGGCTGATATTGAGACTGTATGCGCCACCACACTTCAGGCCGCAGCGACCGCATTGCCGAAACCGGTGACGGACTCGGTATCCATTCTCTTGACCAATGATGACGAGATCGCTGATCTCAATAAACGTATGCGCGGCAAATCAGGGCCAACCAATGTGTTGTCTTTTCCGGCGCATGCCAGCGCGCATGGCTGGGCGGGCGATATCGCCCTGGCGTGGGGTGTCGTCTCGACAGAAGCCGAGGCGGCGGGGCTGGCGCTTGAGGCCCATCTGCGCCATCTTCTGGTGCATGGATTCTTGCACCTGCACGGCTATGATCACCAAAACGATGATGAGGCGGCCTTGATGGAGGATATTGAACGCAAGGCGCTGAGCGCGCTGGGCGTTGACGATCCATACCGGGACCGGGACAATACGGCATGAATACGGACAGCAACGGTCGAAGTTGGCGCGCGCGATTTTCGCGCATTCTCGGTTCACAGCCCGCTCAATCACCCGAAATCAGTGGACAGGCTGACCTGACCTCTTTTGCCTCACGCTTTGAAGTGTTCGATGAGATGCGGGTCGCCGATGTCATGGTTCCGCGAGCGGACATTATCGGCGTTGAAATTGAAACACCTCTGAGTGAATTGGTCAGCCTGTTTGCGGAAGCTGCCCATTCGCGCCTGCCCATTTATCGCGAAACCCTCGATGACCCCGTAGGTATGGCCCACATCAAGGATGTCATCGTTCATCTCGCACCGCGCGGCGATATTGTCACCGACGAGAACTGGGCAGAAAGCCGGATTTTGCCCACCATACGTCGCCCGCTACTGTTTGCACCCCCGTCCATGCGCGCGACCGATTTACTGCTGCGCATGCAGACAAAGCGCATGCATCTGGCTCTCGTTGTTGACGAATATGGCGGCACGGATGGATTGGTGACGCTCGAAGATCTTCTTGAGCCCATTGTTGGCGATATCGAGGACGAGCATGACGAGGCAGAACCCATTGCTGTTAGCGCGAAAGGCCCCGGCTTGTGGGACGCGGAAGCGCGCGTCTCGATCGATGAGTTCGAAGCCATAACGGGCATGCAGGTCACGTCCAAATCCGACGGTGATGACATCGAAACGCTCGGCGGTTTGGTCTTTACGCTTGCGGGCCGTATTCCCGAACGCGGCGAGGTTATTCCGCATCCCGACGGCATGGAGTTTGAAGTTCTGGATGCGGATCCGCGCCGGATCAAACGCTTGCGGGCACGTATGGATATTGATCCCGATGCCGGGGAAGAACGCGGCCCGGACGATATCGCGTGACACTGACCGTCTCGATCCGCGACATGAGGCCAGACCGGATACGCGCGCGCATCGTCACACTGCAAAAATGGCCCCGGCGCGGGCTCTTGTTTGGGTGCGGAGCCTTTGCGGCGTTGGCGCATGCACCGGTATTCTTTTTTCCGGCACTGGCTTTGGGGCTCGTCGTTTTGATCTGGGCGCTGGACGGCGCGTCGCGCGATAACCGGCCGCTGCGCGCCGGGTTCGGACGCGCTTTTGTGTTTGCCCTGGGGTATTTTTGTGCGGGCACGTTCTGGATTGCCTTTGCTTTCTTCAGTCGCGGCTGGGCCTTTACACCCTTCGGGCCCTTTGCGGTACTGGGCGCATCAATTTTGCTGGCCCTGTTCTGGGGGATGGCCGGAGCGGTACAGGCGCGGATGGCCGGGCGCGGTGCCGCGCGCATTATTGCATTCGCGCTTCTGATCTTTGCGGCGGAATGGCTGCGCGGGCATGTTCTGACGGAGTTTCCGTGGAATTTGCCGGCCTATGTCTGGCAGGGCGGCAGCGCGATATCGCAATCCGCATCGATTTATGGCGCTTGGGGGCTGAGCCTGGTTTCCCTGCTTGTTCTGGCATCGCCGGCCAGTCTGGCTGGACCGGCGGCGCGGTTGGGGCGCTATGTTCCAGTCCTCGCGGCGCTTCTGGTGCTCGCGGGGTTATATGCCTGGGGTGCGCGCCGCCTGTCGGATTCTGCTGTGACACCAATGCAGGATGTTCGCGTAAGGCTGGTTCAGATCGACATGCCGCAGCGCGAAAAATGGGCCGCCGGAAATGAAGATCTGGTCCGGGCGCGCTATCTGGCAGCCACTACGCAAGCCGGGCTTGATGCCGTTACGCATGTTATCTGGCCGGAAGGGGCTCTGCCTGTCTTCCTGCTGGAGGACGGCGAAACACTGGGCCTGATTGGAGATCAATTATATGGCGGCCCGGTTCTGGTGGCGGGCACGGCGCGCCGCGAAATCGATGAGGCGGGTCAAACCCGATACTATAACTCGGTTGCGGCGATCCGCTTTCCAACCGGATCACCGCGTGTCACGCATCTTTATGACAAGGTCAGACTTGTGCCGTTTGGCGAATATATTCCGCTGGCACCGGTGTTTCGGTCGCTGGGCATTGATGCGCTGAGTAATCTCGTCGATGGCTATTCTTCAGGACCGGGACCGGATTCTTTCGAATTCTCTGACGGACCGCCTGCAGCCATTCTGGTCTGTTATGAAATTGTCTATCCGGGCTTTGCGCCGCGCCGCGAAAACCGACCCGGATGGATTATCAATGTCTCAAATGATTCCTGGTTTGGCCCCACGGCGGGGCCATCCCAACATCTCAATATTGCCCGGTATCGCGCGATTGAAGATGGGCTCACTGTCATTCGTTCAGCATCAGGAGGGATTTCCGGTGCGATTGACCCATATGGGCGATTGGCAAGTCGTGTTGAGCCGTATCAAGAGGGGGCGCATGATATCGTGCCACCAAATTCGATTGAACCAACGGTGTATTCACGCTTTGGCAACACCAGCGTTACTGTCTTGGGGGCATTTTTCTTGCTATTACTTGTTGGGCTTGGGAGCAGGCGAAAACAGTTTTTGCAGGACAGGGTTGTAAAACAGTAAAGCCCATATCGCCTTTGGTGCACAGGGCGTTATAAACATGACATGAAAACTTCACTTTGTTGCTGTGCGTGGGATCGGGGAGCGACAAAAAGAACAAGGAATTCCGGGGGATGAAAAAAAATCCACGAGAAGCAAATCAGGTTGACGGCCATGTCGGATCACGCGTCCGCTTGCGTCGCCAGCTCTTGAAAATGAGCCAGGAAAAGCTTGGCGACGAGTTGGGCGTAACATTTCAGCAGGTACAAAAATATGAGCGCGGATCAAACCGGATCGGTGCCAGTCGCCTGTTTCGATTAGCCAATGTATTGGATGTACCAGTGTCGTTTTTCTTTGACGGGCTGGCTGCGACAGAATCGGCCGGCATGGCTGAAAATGCGCAATCTCCTATCATTTACGACTTCCTTCAAAGTTCAGATGGCGTGGCGCTGGCAGAGGCCTTTTCCAAGATTACCGAATCAAAAGTCCGTCGACGTGTTCTGGAACTGGTTCGTGCGTTGGCAGCAGAGCAATCGGACGCGCCAACTGACGAATAGTCATCTCAAGCGCTTGCACTGTTTGGCTGGATAGGCTTTAAGCCCGCCATATAAAGATATCCTTATATGAGAGGTTTTCGCCCGTGAGCCGTTCCAGCTATTTCTTCACCTCTGAAAGCGTGTCCGAAGGTCACCCTGACAAGGTTTGCGACCGTGTATCTGACGCGGTGGTTGATCTGTTTCTGGGCAAAGACCCACAATCGCGTGTCGCCTGCGAAACCATGACGACCACGAACCAGATCATACTGGCCGGTGAAGTGCGCTGCGGCGCTCCGATTGACGGTGATGAGATCGAAGCGGTGGCGCGCGCTGCGGTGAAGGATATTGGCTACGAGCAGGACGGGTTTCACTGGAAGAATTCGACGTTCCAGAACTTCCTGCATGAGCAATCTGCCGACATTGCAATGGGTGTGGATGCATCAGGCAACAAGGATGAGGGCGCAGGCGATCAGGGCATCATGTTCGGCTACGCGACCGACGAAACGCCTGAATATATGCCGGCGCCCATCCAGTTCTCACACCAGATCCTCAAGGATATGGCAAAGGTTCGCAAATCGGGCGAGCGCCCCGAATTTGAACCGGATGCCAAATCCCAGGTGACGCTGCGATATGAAAATGGTCGCCCCGTTGGCGTTGAATCTGTTGTCGTCTCGACCCAGCACACTGAAGGATTTTCACCAGACGATATTCGGACACTCGTACGTCCGATTGTTCAAAATGTTCTGCCCGAGGGCTGGTTTCCGCCGGAAGACGAGTTCTACGTCAATCCAACGGGTAATTTCGTCATCGGCGGTCCGGATGGTGATGCCGGCCTGACCGGTCGCAAGATTATTGTGGACACATATGGTGGCGCAGCGCCGCATGGCGGCGGTGCGTTCTCCGGCAAGGATCCGACCAAGGTCGATCGCTCAGCAGCTTATGCCTGTCGCTGGCTGGCCAAAAACGTGGTTGCAGCGGGCCTGTCGGCGAAGTGCACGATCCAGGTTTCGTACGCGATTGGTGTGGCCAAGCCCCTGTCGCTCTATGTTGATCTTCACGAAACCGGTGAAGTTGACCCGGCAAAGCTGGAAAAAACCCTGATGCAGCTGGCCGATCTCAGCCCTCGCGGTATTCGCGAGCGCCTCGGCCTGTCACGCCCGATCTACGCGCGCACCGCTGCCTACGGTCATTTCGGCCGTGAACCCGAGGCGGATGGCGGCTTCTCCTGGGAAAAACTTGATCTGGTCGATGACCTCAAATCCATCGCCTGAGGTCAATCCGCTCCGCTCTTTCGGGCGCACCAAGGGGCGCCCGCTCTCTCCGCGAAAGCAGACGCTCGTGGATACGCTCCTGCCGCGATTGGCGATTCCTGAAACCGGACCCGTCAATCCGGCAGCGCTGATCGCTGGAAAATCCGAATACATTCTGGAAATTGGCTTTGGCGGGGGTG
>CAXBKM010000114.1:0-6381 GCA_963976265.1 uncultured Maricaulaceae bacterium | reverse complement strand
CCCAGCGCCTCAACCGGGGTCTTGGCGGGCTTGAAAACGCCGACACCGTCAACGCCATAGGTCGCGCCCGATCCCATCATGCGGACCCGCATGCCCTTTTTCAGCTCGCCTTCGAGAACCCGCACCAGGCAGATCACGCCGAGATAGGCATCATACCAGCTATCGACCAACAGCGCTTTTAGCGGCGCTTTGGGATCGCCATCATCCGGCGGGGGCAGTTTTTCAACAATCGCTTCGAGCACGCTCTCAATGCCGATACCGGTCTTGGCGGAAATTTCCAGCGCCTCGCTGGCATCAATCCCGATGACATCCTCGATCTGCTGTTTCACGCGGTCGGGTTCAGCGGCCGGCAGGTCGATCTTGTTCAGGATCGGCACGATTTCCAGATTGGCATCAATGGCCTGATAGACATTGGCCAGCGTCTGAGCCTCGACACCCTGCGCCGCATCGACAACCAGAAGCGCCCCTTCGCAGGCATAGAGCGAACGCGACACCTCATAGGCGAAATCAACATGGCCGGGCGTATCGATCAGGTTGAGCGCATAGGTCTCGCCGTCGGCGGCCTTGTAGTCGAGCCGAACGGTCTGCGCCTTGATGGTAATGCCGCGCTCGCGCTCGAGCTCCATATTGTCGAGCACCTGTTCTTTCATCTCGCGCTGGGTCAGTCCGCCTGTCGTTTGAATCAGGCGGTCAGCCAGCGTGGATTTGCCATGGTCGATATGCGCGACGATGGAAAAATTGCGGATATGTTTCGGGTTCGTGCTCATGGCCGCGCGACGTAGCACTGACAGGGGCTTTCGCCAAGCCAATCATGCTGATTAACCGCGCGCTAACCCTTTTGCCGCCGTGTGGACAAGATTGAGCGTTAGATCGCTGTCTGACAAAGCTTTTGGAGATGTTGTCATGCGCATTCTTGCCCTACTTGCCGCACTGATGCTGGCGGCCCCGCTCGCCCAGGCTCAGGACGACCCCGATTCCAGCCCGCCCGGTGAGTATGAAGAGCCCGTCGAAACCTATTCACGCGACGAGCTAGCCGAGGCCGTGTCTGACTTTTTCGGAGTGACCGCTGAAGCCGGCGCCGCCATTATCGAACGGATTTTTTCCGATCTCGGACGCCCGGTCGGTTATGTCACGGGCGAGGAATTGTCCGGCGCGGTCGGAGTGGGCCTGCGCTATGGCGAGGGCTATCTGACGATGCGCAATGGCGTACGCCAGAAAGTCTACTGGCAGGGCCCGTCGATCGGCTTTGATACGGGCGGCAATGCCAGCCGGGTTTTTGTGCTGGTCTACAATCTTCGTGATCCGGACGATATTTATCAGCGCTTTCCGGGCGTTGAAGGCACGGCCTATCTGGTGGCCGGCATGGGCGTGAATTATCAGCGCGCCGACGACATTACGCTGGCCCCGATCCGCTCCGGTGTGGGCCTGCGCGCGGGCGCGAATATTGGCTATCTCGCCTATTCGCGCCGTCGCAACTGGTTGCCCTTTTAAAGGGTCGAAATCTCGATGCAAATCCGCCCTGCCGATACCGGTGATCATGCCGGGATCGGCACGCTTTTGCGGGCAGTTTTCCCGACTGATGCCGAAGCGCGCCTGGTCCAGGCATTGCGCCGCGATGATGCCGACAGTCTGGAATTGATCGCCGAAGATTCAGGCGCAATTGTCGGCATGGTGATGTTTTCACCGGTCGAAGCCAAAAGCGTTGATGGCCGTTCGGTCATCGGGTTGGGACTGGCACCGCTCGCCGTGGCAGAAATCCACCGCCAAAAAGGCATAGGTGCGGCCTTGGTCGAAACCGCGCTGGATTTCCTGACCGCCCTCAATCCGCCCTTCTTCGTCGTGCTGGGCGAACCGGATTACTATGGCCGGTTTGGCTTTGAGCCGGCCTCAAACCATGGCTGGCGCTGGGACGCGGACATTGAGAACGCGGTCGGCGATGCGTTTCAGATCAGGATAATGGACAAGAACCTTATGCCCACTGCCGGCAAAATCAGCTATGCGCGGGCGTTTTCAGAGCTTTGAAGCTCAACCATCTCAAACACCAATTCCGGCCAGATCGCCATGTTTTCGCGCGCCTTGGCATTCCACCCTTCAGGATGGGCGATGCCGGGAAAGGGTATGGCGTGCAGTGAGAATAATTCATCGAGCCCATAGGGCGCAATGATATGGGGTTTGCCGGCCTTATCGAGTGTCAGACCAATGGCGTGTGACCTGGAGGCAAATTGCGCGACAGCCTCCCGCGTTGAATGGATGGGATCGCGCCGAACACCATATTTTTCAGAAAACCAGATTGGCACCCGGGCCTGATTGCACACTTCAACCTCACGATTGATGTCGGCAAAAACCGGCGCACAGCGCTGGATCCAGACGTCTTCGGCCTCCCAGCTGAGGTCCGACGTATCGCAATAGGCCAGATCATAATCATTGATGCCGGTTTCCGGGTCACGCCCGGTCAGAAAACTCCAGACCGGTTTGTAGATGGCGCCAGCAATCAAGGCCCAGTCCGGCAGGCCCATATCAGCGGCGCGGCGCATCACCTCGCCAGCTTGGGGGTTGGCCAGAACGGCCTCGATCAGGACATCGCACTGGACCTCAAACGAAGCCTCAGCATAGCGGCGCGGATCGGACCCGCCGGTCATCCCCGCAAAGTCCCGCCCGTGGCTTTTTCGACCGCCGCTACGATTTTGCTCGCGACCGCATCAATCTCGGCGTCCGTCAGCGTCTTGTCGACGGGTTGAAGTGTGGCTTCGAGCGCCAGAGAGACCTGACCGTCACCAACGCCTGTACCGCTATAAACATCGAATACGGCAACATCGGAAATCATCGCCTTGTCGGCACTGCGTGCCGCGCGGATTACATCCCGCGCCGCGATCTGATCATCGACCACAAAGGCAAAGTCGCGCTTGACCGGCATCAGCTCCGAGCGTTTCAGCGGGGGACGCGCTTTCAAGCCGGCTTTCTTCTTGCCTTCAGGAATAGCGTCGAGGCGCACTTCAAAACCGATGACGCGCCCATCAACGCCGAGTGCCTTCAATATACCCGGATGAATTTCACCAAATTCGGCAAGCACATTCTTCGGGCCCAGCTTGAGCACACCGGAGCGGCCTGGATGCCACCAGTCGCGTGCCTCGGCAGCGACCTGTAGCGAGTCCACCGGCGCACCGGCGGCCTCCAGCGCGGCCATCGCGTCGGCCTTTGCGTCAAACAGATCGGCCTCCCGCGTGCCCTGCCAGGCGCGGCCGGCTTTCACAAAGCGTACGCCGCTGGCGACCATGGCCTGACCATCGGGCGCATCGGACAGATAGACCGGACCGACTTCGAACAGGCGCGGATCGGCGACGCCCTTGTCGGCATTGGCCTGAATGGCAGTCAGCAAGTGAATGAGCGCGGACGGGCGCATCACGTCGAGTTCTGATGAGATCGGATTGTCGAGTTCGAGCCCTTCCCCATGGCCGCCGAACAGGGCGGCGCGGGATTTCTCGGCAAAGGACCATGTCACGGCTTCCAGATAGCCGCGCCCTGCCAGTGCGCGCCGTGTCCAGCGCGCCCGGTTTTGGCCCGTCGTGGCCGGGGCATCGCGCCGTCCGACTGGGCGGGGCAGCGAAATCGGCTCGATTTTGTCAAAGCCATGGATGCGGGCGATGTCTTCAACCAGATCCGCCTTCATGGTCGCGTCTGCGCGCCAGCTCGGCACTTCCACGGTCAGGTTTTCACCCGCTCCTGTCACACCAAACCCGAGCGCGGTCAAAATATCGACGCTCTCCTGCGTGGAGACATCAAGCCCGGTCAGGCGTTTAACCTCGGACGGATTAAACGCAATGGCGTCCGGTGCCGGGCGTTCTTGCCCTGCAACAAACATTTCTGACGGTTCGCCGCCGCACAGCTCGATGATCAGCGCGGTCGCAAGATCAAGGCCGGGGCGGACAAAGCCTGTATCAATGCCGCGCTCAAAACGATGCTTGGCGTCCGATTCAATGCCGGTTGCCCGGCCCGTCGCGCGGGTGATCTGTGGATCAAACCAGGCGCTTTCAACAAAGACATCGACCGTGTCGTCGGCACAGCCTGAATACTCACCGCCCATCACGCCGCCAAATCCCAGACAGCGTTCATCGTCGGCGATCACGCATTGCTCGGCATTTGGCTCATAGGTTTTGCCGTCGAGCGCCTCGAACGCATCGGGCGTGCCGCGACCCTTTCGCGCGCGAATGACGGGGCCGATCTTCGACACATCATAAACGTGCAGCGGGCGGCACCGATCATAGGAGATCAAATTCGTCACATCGACGAGGCAATTGATGGGCCTGAGACCAATGGCTTTCAGGCGGGTTTGAACCCAGTCCGGCGATGGGCCGTTCTTTACGCCGCGAATAACGCGCCCGGCAAAGACCGGGCAGGCTTCGGCAAAATCGGTCTCAATACGGATCGGGCATGGGAAAGCCCCGGCGACGGGTTCCGGCGTCGGCGTTTTCAAAGTGCCCACTCCGGCAGCGGCCAGATCGCGGGCAATCCCGTTCACACCCAGCCAGTCCGGGCGGTTGGGCGTGACTTCAAAATCGATCACCGGATCATTCGCGCCCAGCGCTTCGGCGGCGGGGGTGCCGACGGCGAAATCACCGTCCAGATCGATGATGCCATCATGATCGTCGCCCGCATTCAATTCCTTGGCCGAACACAGCATGCCGTATGATTCCACGCCGCGAATCTTGCGTGGCTTCTTGTCGAGCGCGAAGTCCGCGCCCGGAATATAACTGCCCAGTGGCGCATAGATCGCGGTCATCCCGGCGCGCGCATTGGGCGCACCGCAGACGATCTGCTTTTCCCCTTCAAAGGTATCAACCGTGCAGACGCGCAGCTTGTCAGCGTCTGGATGTTTTTCAGCCGCTTTGACATGGGCGACGGTAAATGCGCTGAGCGCTTCGCCTGGGTTTTCAATGCCTTCGATTTCCAGACCCGCCATGGTCATGGCGTCGGTGATCTCGGCCAGCGAGCGGTCCGTATCGAGATGCTCTTTGAGCCAGGAGAGGGTGAATTTCATTGGTCGGCTCCCGCCGGTTGAGAAGCTTCGTCTTGCGAGCCGGGCGAAACCCGGAAGGATTCCGAGCCATAAAGCTCAAACACATCGACGCCCGGATCCGGACAGGACGCTGCGGGACGCCGCTCCTGGACCTCCACGGTAGCAATCCAGCAGCGGTCAAAGACGGAACAATAGCAAATTTCGGTGTCCCATCGATCCCACTCCACAAACAGGGCCGCAATCGCATCCGTGCCAACATCGTTGGCGTCCCATTCCACGGAAATGGGCGTGATCAATTCACCTGGTGCGATAACGCGTCCGGTCAGCGTCACCCAGGACCGGTCGCGTTGTTCAGCCGGCAAGCTGACGAACATCGCATCGAGCCGGTCGACGGTTTCGCCATCGCGCATCACCCGCACATTCCGTATGATGGCCGGACCCACGCCATTATTGGCCACGCGCAAGCCGACTGAAAGTACGCCGTCGTCAGTACGCGTAAACGCATCAATCTGGAGCGCAGGAACTACCGCACCATGTTGCTGCGCGCGCATGACTTGCGCCTGATCCCACGCCACGAACAGCGCGGCGAGGCCGACAACCATTGCGCCGATTGCCGTGAGGGCCTGGTGATTGGATTTAAACCAGTTGAGCATCAGACACTCTCATGTACAGATTTCACGCCTAGACTGCGCAAATTACGAATAAATTTCGGTAGGTAAGTTTGATCCACTTTAAAGCGGGTTTCGAATCTCGAACTCCGGTCGAAATTTGACAGTTGCGCAGAAACTTCGAAATACCCACGAGGTTGAGAAATCAGCTGGAGAACGAAATCCCCTTCCAGAGAATCAACTTCTGCCTGCCCATTGAGCGAAGCGTAGATGGATTCCAGTTGCGGAACGAACGTGTCGAGAAAAATCGAATAGACATTTTTTGACGCTTTGCCCAAGTCGGATTCAATTTCGACCAAAACGTAATAGGGGTCATCAAGCCCTGACAATCTTACGGTCGAACCCGGATAGGAAAGTACAGCGCCAGCCATCAACTCAATCCGCTTGCCAAATTCGCCTGAAGCAGCGGCGAGAAGCCATAATGCGCCAGCCAGCGCGTATCATTGGCGAAATAGTCGCGCAGATCCGGCGCGCCATATTTCAGCATGGCGAGGCGGTCCACGCCCATCCCCCAGGCAAAGCCCTGATATTCGTCCGGATCGAGGCCGCAATTGGCAATCACATTGGGATGGACCATGCCGCAGCCCAGAATTTCCATCCACTGATCGCCGGAGCCAACCTTGACCGCGTCGCCGACGCGCTCGTAGCGCACATCCATTTCCGCCGAAGGTTCGGTGAAAGGAAAATGGTGCGGGCGGA
>CAXBKM010000113.1:0-6435 GCA_963976265.1 uncultured Maricaulaceae bacterium | reverse complement strand
ACCCCCAACAGCAATGATTCCGAAAACAGGGTCTCGGACTCCAGTCCCTCCGGGCGCATCGCGCCGACCGACAGGGCAACATCGAACTGGCCGCTTCGCACGCCATTTTCCAATGCCCCGCCCGGCGCTTCACGCACATAAAGCCGCAAATCCGGAAAACTGTCTCGCAGGACAGGGACCACGCTCGGCATCAGATACGGGCCCAGAGTCGGCAATGCGCCCAGACGGATCAGCCCACCCAGATTGTCGGCGCTGGATCGGACGACCGAGTCCAGCGCGCGCACATCGGCCAGGATTCGCCTGGCCCGATCTGCCACATCGGCTCCGACCGGCGTCAACCGCGCGCCGCGCCGGTCGCGCTCCAGCATTTTGGCGCCCAGTCGATATTCCAGTTGGGCAATCTGTTCGCTCAAGGCAGGCTGGCTGACATTCAGCTTTTCAGCCGCCAGCCGAAACAGGCCGGTATCCGCGACAGCGATCAATGCGGCGAGTTGTTTGAGGGTTGGATCAGCCATATTTTTTGATAAGTTTTTTCGAAGCTAATTGCAATATAATTCGATTTGTTTGTAATTTAAACTTTCCCTATATGTCTCTTGTCGATTGAAAAACACAAGAAAAGGACTTTGAAAAACATGTTTGGCCGTCACATCTCCCTGCGCCAACGCCATGCGAATCTTGACGCTGAAGTCAGCCAGGAAACCGCCCGCCCAGCCACAAACAGTCTGCGCCTCAACCAGCTGAAGAAGGCAAAGCTGTCAATCAAGGGCGAACTGGCAAGAGACAAGCTATCGCGGCAATTGCGCCGTAGACGGAGAAACTCCGCCAAGCTCTACCCGCTCCACGGCATGTAGGCTGAAAAATACACCAGCCCTTCCCCTATCCCTCGTCCTCAGGAAGGGCTGACTGCGAGAGGCTGCGGCCATACCTCCCCGGTAACAGGCCGCAGCCCAAGCACTTTACACAAGTATCAGATTTCTTGATGAAACCGGCAGATTTTTTCGATTTGACGAATGGATCGATGAATTGCCTGATGCGCGCCTTAAGAGGCAATCAAATTTTGTGCGCCGAGGTTTAATTCTTCCTCCGGGAACCTCATCCACAAAATTGCCTCTTAATCGCATGAGAACGACGCCTGCATTTTGACAAGTAATGTGCAGGCATATGACACCAGCCCTTTCCCAATCCCAAATCCCACGAAGGGTTGATTGTGGGGGCTGCGGCTTCAACCTCCCCCGGTGGATAGCCGCAGCCCATACACAATCCCTAACATTGAGAGCGATAGAAGGCTGGCGTGTTTGCTGTGCGGCGTTAGACTGCGCCCCATGCTCCACCACTTCTTCACCTCCCTGCGCGCGGCCAAAATTCCGGTCACAACCCGCGAATACCTGACCTTGCTCGAAGCGCTTGAAAAAGGCGCAGTCGACCCGGCCATCGATCATTTCTATTCCGTCAGCCGGACCGTTCTGGTCAAGGACGAACGCGATTTTGACAAGTTCGACGCGGTATTCGGTCATGTTTTCAAGGGTGTGGAGACGCTCGGCGCCCTCTATGAGGACAAGGAAATTCCCGAAGACTGGCTGAATGCGGCGCTGCAAAACCTGCTCAGCCAGGAAGAAATGGACGCGCTCGAAGCGCTCTCCTATGACGAATTGATGGAAACACTCAAGGAGCGCCTGGAAGAACAGGAAAAACGCCATGAGGGCGGCTCGAAATGGATCGGAACCGGTGGCACTTCGCCCTTTGGGCATTCGGGGTATAACCCGGCCGGCATTCGCATTGGTGGCAAGTCGCAACACAAGCGCGCCGTCAAGGTCTGGGAACAACGCCGGTACAAGGATCTCGATGGAGAGCGCCAGCTTGGCACCCGCAATCTGAAAGTCGCGCTGCGCCGATTGCGCAAATTTGCCCGCGACAGCGCCCATGAAGAACTTGACTTGCCCGGCACGATCAGCGCAACCGCGAAACAAGGCTGGCTGGATGTCCAGATGCGCCGCGAGAAGCGCAATGCGATCAAGGTTCTGGCGCTATTCGATGTCGGCGGGTCCATGGATCCCTATGTCCGCACCTGTGAAGAATTATTTTCCGCAGCGCGCTCGACCTTCAAAAACCTGGAATATTTCTACTTTCACAACTGCCCGTATGAGGGTCTGTGGAAATCCAATCTGCGCCGCCGGTCAGAGACCGTCCCGACCATGGATATCCTTCACAAATACCCCCGCGACTGGAAAATGGTCGTTGTCGGTGATGCGGCCATGGCCCCCTATGAGATCACCCATGACGGTGGTTCGGTCGAAGGCTGGAATGCGGAAGCCGGCTCGGTCTGGCTCAAACGCCTGGTTGAGGCCTATCCCTCACTCGTCTGGCTCAATCCGGAGCCCGAAAAATGGTGGGATAACACCTATTCCATCCGCCTGATCCGCGAAATCATTGGCCCACACCGCATGTTTCCACTCACCCTGGAGGGGGTCGATGCCGCAATGAAGGAGCTGGGGCGCTAGCGCCCCAGCTCTGTCGTCGTTGTCTAGCCCGCCGGTTGGCGCACCAATGTCAATGCAACGGTCGAGTTATTGGTGTCGTTACCAAAGAAAAGTGCCAGCCCATCGGTCACTGGGCCATTTGTAAATTGAAACCCATGGCCAACAAACTGATTGGCAAATTGGCAACCTGCCGCCAGCGTCATCGTCAATCTGAAAATATTCTCTGATTGATCGACCTGTGTGAGTTGGCCCGAAATTGGACATTGTCCGTTTCCGTCACTGGCAAATCCGGAAAGATTGCCCTGTGCATCAATCGTCATATCGCCAATATCCGAAAACATACCGTCGTCTTCGCGGTTGAGCAGATCGTATGTCGCGGCGACATCGTTGACCGTCCTGTTGGTCGTAAGATTAAAAAGCGCACGAAAGCGCCGCGTTACATTTGTGAGAGATGGCGACGACACATCAGAACTTGCTGCGGGCGGCTCCAGTATCGTGGCGATAAACATTTGCGGGCGCCATCGACCATTGAGCGTGGAATTTCCGCTTAGCGGCGTGTCGCTGATGACTTCTCGCACCGAACCAATCGCGGAGGGCTGGGGCGACGCCGTATTGTCGACAGTTGTGAACTGACCTGCGAAGCCGTAGTTCAAATCCCTCTGCCCATAGCGTGTTGAGGGGCTGTAGGCCGTCATTTGTCCGTTCTTGTCCACAATGACTGTACCTTGAAATATTTCTCCGTGTTCAATTGCATCACCGCTCAAATCAAAGCGCCATATTCCTGACGGCATGGTATCGGTTTGCTGGTTTACGTCGCGACCACCCACCGTTGTTGCCACGCTGGTCCGCCCGCGTTCAACGCCATTGGCATCGTCAAAGACAATATTAATCCGCACGATATCGGCGAAAAGCGGAACACCGACGCCGTCCCCGAAGGCTCTGACAACAAAAAATGACGGTGCATCGCCAATGTTGGCCGTGACGCTTGTCCCTCTCGGGCCGATACAAACGCTGGACGCATTGGCCTCACAGATATCAAACCGCATGGGCAGTGTGAGCGTTGCCGATTCCGGGCGAACCGTCATCGTCGCTTCATTGTTACCGGCGGACGGCGAAGATGGGCCATCAGGCGCAGGATTGCCTGAACCAATGTTTACCGCTGACAGGGCGAAGGGAATAAAGCCAGTTGGCGTGGTTACAACGGCGATACCGTCATTGGAAATCGTCGACCCAATCGCCAAAATATCCGGCGCATTGCCATCTGAAGACAGGGTAAAGTCCGTCAATCCGGGTCGATAGGCTGCACGGACGCCATTGTCACAAACAAAATCGATGATCGCCGCTGTTTCCGTAAACACCCCATTGGGTGTAAGGCTGAAAATGTAGTTTTGTACAATCCCCGCCCCAATGTTGATCGGCGTGTTTGGTGTGCCCGTCAGCGCATTGGCCGGCGTTGTTGTCTGGTAGCTGAACGTCGCATTGATGGCATTCGGTCCGGAATTGAGCAATTCCAGCCGACAATTGGTCGCTTCAGCATCACCCGAATTGATAATCGTTGCGAACGCTGTCGCTGGTTGGCCAACGGTTGTCGATCTCGCGCTCGGCAAAATGGAAGCATTAACTCTGGCTTGTGCCGACACACTACCAGCCGTAACGGCTGCCAATAACAGCCCCATACTCAAAATACGCATAAATTTCCCCGCAAATATCTAGGGGAAAAAGTGAACAGGAACGATCCACCCAAATCAATGAAAAATTTAAATTTTTTGACTTGCGCCCCGTCGAACAATCTCAATTTTGGAAATTTGATACGGATTCGTTATTCCACAGTCCTGACAGCGACGCTGGTTCCGCCGCGCGGCGCGGTGCCGTCCTGGAAGAGGAAGAAGATGCGGTAGCGTTCCGGCGCAAACTGGATAGGACCGGTTGATCGCATCCGAACCGCAAACGTTTTGACCTCATTGGTCGCAAACGTCACCGGCAGACGGTTGAGGCGGTCAGTGATGCATACGCCCGTCGCCGGATTGGTTTCACAAATATCGAATTCGACCGGCAGGCTGACTGGGCCCAGATCGGCGCGCAAAATCACATCACCCGCCGCACCGATATTAACGGCAGACAGCGCCACCGCCGTGCGTGCGCCATTGCTGGGAATGTCCGAGATACCCGGCGTACCGATGGTCGCCGCGATGGAGACAATATCCGGGGTCGCCGCAACATTGTTGGACAACAGAGCCGAATTCACGCCCGGCCCTCTCGGTGACGGATCAGAATTATCACAATCGGCGACCACAAAAACTTCAGACCCCGAAACCGTGCCGGCAAAAGCCGTTGAAAAAACAAAGGTCGAAAATCCGCCCGCAGGAATGTTGAATGCCGGATTATCGGCCCCTGTCGGCGTGTTGGTCGCCGGGTCGGTTGCCCGATAGGAGAAGGTCGCGCCCGTCGCACCGCCATTGCCATCCTGCAGCGCCAGCGTGCAATTAGTGGCCGTGACAGTCCCGGAATTAACGATAGTGCTGAACGCCGTTGCGGGCGCGCCACCCGAAACCGAACGCGCATATGGCAATACAGCCGCAGCCAAGCGGGCATCCGGAGTCGCCCGGTCCTCGACGGTAACCGTCCAGCTTCGTTCATGCGCCATATCCGAAGTCGGGTCATTGCGTACCAAAGCGGTGTCATCGCGAAGACTGGCGGTCACTGTATGCTGACCCACACCCCATTGGCTGGAATGGAAGGTAAAGCGCGTACCATCCGCCATGAACCCAATGCCATCCGCCGATGGTGACGACGGATCACCGCTATCAGGCTGGGTCGGGGCCTGGACCACTTGGCCGTTGACGCGCCAGGTAATCGCGAACGCCGTTCCGGTAATGGTTTTGGGAATGACCGACAGGCGAAGCCGCCCGTCGCGCGGCAATGCCAAAGCACCGGTCGCAGGATTGACCGTGTCAAAGCCTGCCACGGTCCGATGGAACATCCTGACGAATTGCTCGGTGTTGATCTGCTCCATGGGACGGTTCAGCGAGCGCATCAGGGAATCATTGGTGGGCCGCCAAACGCCTGTCGAACAATAATGCCCCCCTTCATACATGCCGGGCACACCCGGCGTCGTGCCAGTTGTTGGAACCGGCGTGGCGGCATCAATCCACATTGTCCAAGGGCTGGCCCCGCGGGTTGATTGCGCCGATGTATTGATCTCGCCCGGCGGGCCATAGAGACCCGGCTGCTGGGCGCAGATACTTGCGTCCTCATACTCGTCGTTGAGGCGGGCAAAGCTGTGCCCGATTTCGTGCTCGAAAACGCTGCCCGCAGCGGGGTGCAAGGTCGTGGTCGCGTAAAACCCGCCGCCGCCGCCATAATCCGTCGTGTTCACGACAACCAGACGGATATGGAAATTGATATCCGGATCGGCTGCGGCCAGCGCCGCATTGGCCCGGTTATTGTCGGCACACAGCAAACGCCCGATATTAAAACAGCCCAGCTCCGAGCCCAGCGCCGTATCAACCGGCGCGCCCGGTCGGCTGACGCCGCTTTCATTACTGTCGATTTCAAGGCGATAAACATTGAAATAGTCCGCATATCGCACATAGGGCGAGGAGCCGAGGAGCAAATCCTTGAAGGTTTCCGCCGAGGTACGGAAGGCGTCCATTTCGGCGGCCGTAAACCCGTCGGCCATGATGACATAATTGAGCCGTGAATCGGGATCGCCGGTCAAATGAATCGGGACGAGCGTCTGGGCGCTTGCCACGGGCGCCGCCAAAGCCAGCGCCGTCAGGGTCAGGAGTAGGCGGATCATTGACCTGCCTCCGTCAAATCTAACTGTACCGAGCCCAATAGACGCCCCTCGCGGGGCGACTGGTATGATCCGGCCTGATCAAAAACCGCGAGCGATGCCGAGGTTTCGGGCACGGCCAGTTGAATCTGGATCGGCATATCGGTTCGAATTTCAGCCCGG
>CAXBKM010000112.1:0-6446 GCA_963976265.1 uncultured Maricaulaceae bacterium | reverse complement strand
TTGGTGGCCGAGGACGATCCGGTCAACGCACTGATCGCTGAAAAGACGCTGCAAAGGCTGGGCGCTGAATCGGTTCGGGCCAATGATGGCGCTGCCGCTCTGGCCAGTCTGCGCTCACAAAATTTTGATGCGGCGCTGATTGATGTGCGCATGCCTGAAATTGATGGGCCCGGGGTTGCGCGTGCCGCACGCGGCGAGGCGATCAACACCCCGCTCATTGCCCTGACAGCCAATGCCACAGAGGCCGACCGGCAGATTTGCCTGGCCAGTGGCATGGATGCCTTTCTGGCAAAGCCGGTTGATCCCGATGCGCTGGTCAAAACGCTGTCCGACTTGTGCAATGGCAAAAAGCGGTTAAGGCTCATCTCCCGATAGGACGGAGATAACAGTATGGCTGATATGGGCATGACGGAGCAGGAGCGTAGCTGGCTCGATACCGCAAAAGTCTATTTCACACCGGTCATGCTCTCCATGCTGATCCTTGGCTTCGCCTCGGGTCTGCCACTCTATATGGTGTTCCAGAAACTCAGTTTCTGGCTCCGCGATGTCGGCATTGACCGCTCGACCATCGGTTTTTTCTACTGGGTCACCCTGTCCTATACGTTCAAATTCCTGTGGGCCCCGGTCGTCGACCGGCTAAAAATTCCGGTATTGCACGGGATGCTGGGCGCCCGGCGATCGTGGATAGTTACCGCCATTTCCGGAACAGTGATCGCGCTCTGTCTTATTGCGACGACAGATCCCACCGGCGCATCCTACCGCACGGGCGCAGACGGGACCCGGCTCGCTGAATTCAGCGCGGGCGAATACGCGGTGCTGATGGATTCCCTCGATTACGCAATTGCGGCAGGAGAGGTTGAAAACGATGAGGCCATGGCGCTGAACCGGTCACCGCAACGCAGTGTTGCCGAAGACGGTACGGAAATTATTGCCATTCCTGTCGATGACCATCGTCGGCTGCTCCAGATTATTCAGGCCGACGAGCATTTTTCCCGCCTCAAGGAATTTCGCTCATTTTGGGTTTTGTTTCCCATCGTTATCGCCGCACTTCTTCTGTCCTATTCGGGCGCGACGCTGGATGTCGCGATTGATGCATGGCGTATCGAATCGGCCCCGAACCGGATGCAGGCCAATATGGCGGCGGCCTATTCGCTCGGATACCGATTTGCCTATCTGATGTCAGGCCTGGGGCTTGCGATATCGGCTTGGGCAAACTGGAACTGGTCTTTCCTCGCCATGGCGGCGGCGATGGCGGTCTCGGCGGTACTCGTCTTTTTCATGAAAGAGCCGGAGACCGGCAAGGCGCGCCGGGAGCTGGTGGGCAGTTTCGGTATGAAAGTCGTGCGCGCTGTCTGGGAGCCGCTGGGTCAGTTTTTCGTACTTTTGCGATGGTGGATCGTGCCGGTCATTGTGTTTGTGATGATCTACCGGATGTCGGATTTCACCATGGGCGTGATGGCGAGCCCGCTTTATTCCGATTTGGGTTTCGACCGGGCGATCGTGGGCGGTATTCAGGGCGGTCCGGGCCTTGCCGCGACCATGATAGGCCTCTTCATCGGCGGCGTCGCCGTCTATCGTTTCGGCCTTATGAAGGCGCTCGTTATCGGGCTTGTCATCACATTCATCACGAATGGCGCTTATGCATGGCTCGCTGCAACGGCAGAATCCGAGGATTATTGGAAACTGACCGTCGCCATTGTGGGGGATAATCTGGCCGGAGGCTTCGTGACGACTGCCTTCATCGCTTATATGTCAAGTCTAGTAGACCCGGCGAACGCGGCGACACAATACGCGCTTCTGGCGTCTTTTTATGCCTTCGTCGCAAAATTTCTGTCAGGATTTTCCGGAGTGCTGGCCGACGCCGTTGGCTGGGTAAATTTCTTCATCATCACCGCGGGTTACACGCTCCCCGCAGCGGTCTTGTTGTTGTATTTGATGGCCGCGGGACCCAGGGCTGCGAAAGGACTGCACAAATTCGCTGAACGCGAACTCGCAAGCGATACACCGCCTGAAAACTCACCTGCGGGCAAAACCTAGCCGCTATTCCGCCGCTTCGGCCTCTGCGTGTGCCTTGGCAGAGAGGTCATAGGCGGCGAGCGCGGCCAGTGTGGTGATTTCGGTGGCGGATGCGCCCAATCGGGCGATCTGAACCGGCTTTTCAAAGCCCAGCAACATTGGCCCCAGAACTGTGGCGCCGCCGCCTGCGCGTAAAAGTCGCGTGGAAATTGATGCTGAGTGGATGGCCGGCATGACCAGAACATTGGCCGGCCCGGTCAGGCGCGAGAACGGGTAGAGGGATTTATGGGCCGGATCGAGCGCAACATCGGCGGCCATCTCGCCCTCATACTCAAATTCAGCGCCGCGCTTGTCCAGAAGGCGGACGGCGGCCTGTAGCTTCTCGGACCGAAGCCCCGCCGGATTGCCAAATGTTGAATAGGACAGAAATGCCACGCGCGGCTCAAACCCGAACCGCTTTGCCGCGGCGGCGGCCTCGATGGCGATATCGGCCAAAGCGTCAGCGTCAGGAAATTCGGTGACATTGGTGTCGGCAATGAACAGGGTCCGGTTCTTCGCCAGCGCAATGGACATGCCAATAATGCGCTCGCCCTCGGCAGGCAGCAGAACGCGCCCAACATCTTTCAGCGCGGCGTCATAATTGCGTGTGACGCCCGTCACCATGCCATCGGCGTCGCCCAGCTTCACCATGCAGGCGGAAAACACATTGCGATCATTGTGAACCAGGCGCTGGGCGTCGCGCTTGAGATATCCATCGCGTTGCAGGCGCGCATAGAGGTAATCGGAATAATGCCGATTGCGGCTCGACAGGCGGGCATTGACGATCCGGATCGAATCTTCCGGCACACCGACCAGGCGCATATTGGCCTTGGTCTGCTCTTCGCGGCCGACGAGAATGGCTTCGCCCAGATCCTGTGACTGGAAAGAATAGGCGGCGCGAATGACGGCGGGCTCTTCGCCTTCGGCAAACACAATGCGCTTGCCCTTGCCGGCCACGGCGCCATGAATACGCTGGAGCAATGATGCGGTCGGGTCGAGACGGCGCGCCAGTCCGGCCTTGTATGCGGCCATATCCGTAATCGGTTTGCGCGCGACGCCGCTTTCGACCGCCGCCTTGGCAACGCGTGGCGGTACAAAGGAAATCAGACGCGGATCAAAGGGTGACGGGATGATGTAATCCTTGCCGAATGAAGGGCGCTGGCCGTGATAGGCCGCCGCAACTTCGTCGGGCACATCGTGGCGCGCCAGTTCAGCAATGGCCCGTGCAGCAGCGATTTTCATCTCTTCATTAATCGTGCGGGCGCGAACATCGAGCGCGCCGCGGAAGATATAGGGGAAGCCCAGAACATTATTGACCTGGTTGGGATAATCTGACCGCCCGGTCGCCATGATGGCATCTCGGCGTACTTTGCGCACCGCTTCTGGCGTAATCTCCGGGTCGGGATTGGCCATCGCGAAAATAATCGGCTCTGCCGCCATGGACCGGACCATGTCTTCATCAACCGCCCCGGCCACTGAAAGCCCCAAAAAGCAATCCGCGCCCTGAAGGGCCTCGGCCAGGGAGCGCGCCCTGGTGGGGGATGCGTGGGCGGCCTTCCACTGATTCATGCCGTCTTCGCGCCCCTGATAGATGGGGCCGCGCGAATCACACAGAATCGCATTTTCAGAGCTGACGCCCATGGCTTTGAGAAGTTCCAGAACCGCAATTCCGGCCGCGCCAGCGCCATTGACGACCACCTTGATATCGGCGATGTCGCGATTGGTCAGATGGCAGGCATTGATGATGCCGGCTGCGGAAATGATGGCGGTGCCATGCTGATCATCGTGAAATACCGGAATGTCCAGCAATTCACGCAAGCGATGTTCGACGATAAAGCTTTCTGGCGCCTTGATGTCTTCAAGATTGATCCCGCCAAATGTGTGGCCGAACAATTTGACGCACTGAACGAATTCATCGGCGTCGGAGGTCTCGACCTCAATGTCCACCGCATCAATGTCGGCAAAGCGTTTAAACAAAACCGCCTTGCCTTCCATGACCGGTTTGGACGCCATGGCCCCCAAATCACCCAGTCCCAAAATCGCGGTTCCGTTTGAAATCACGGCGACCATATTGCCCTTCGACGTATAGTCGTAAACCTTGTCAGGATCCTCGGCGATCGCTTTGACGGGTGCGGCGACGCCCGGCGAATAGGCCAGCGACAAATCGCGCTGCGTGGCCATGGGTTTGGTTGCCGCCATGCCCAGTTTTCCGGGCGTGGGTTCCTTGTGAAAGGCGAGGGCTTCAGCATCATCAACGGGGCTGGTGCGGTCGGACATGGTGGCTCAAAATCCCCTTGCAGATCGGTTCGCGCCAAGCCTAGCGTTGCTTGCGGCAGTGGCAAGCGTTTCACACGGCTTGCACTGGACGCGAATCCTCGCCAGTTTCGCCGTCCCATGCCTGACACTGATTTTGAAAACCGGGAATTTCCCAGCGCCGAGGGGGCAACTCCGATGATGGCGCAATATCTCTCCTTGCGGGAAACAGCCCCCAGGGATGCATTGCTGTTCTATCGCATGGGCGATTTCTACGAATTGTTTTTCGAGGATGCGAAAGCGGCTGCGGCAGCGCTGGATATCGCGCTGACAAAGCGCGGCGATCACCAGGGTGAGCCCATCGCCATGTGCGGCGTTCCGGCGCAGACATTCGAGGCCTATCTCGCCCGGCTCATCAAGGCGGGCTTCAAGGTTGCGGTCGGCGAACAGACAGAGGACCCCAAAGCGGCCAAGGCGCGCGGCTCCAAAACGGTGGACCGCGCCATAGCCCGCATCGTTACGCCGGGTACGCTGACCGAAGATTCCCTGCTCGATGCGCGCGCTGCAAACCGGATAGCGGTATTGGCGCGCAGCCCGGCGGGTGATTGCGCGCTGGCCTGGGCTGAGGTTTCAACCGGTGAATTTGCGGCCTCACCCTGTGATCCGGCGTCTCTGGACGCCGAGCTCGCAGCGCTCAACCCGGTGGAATGGCTCAGCGATGAAGCGCATTTTGCGCAGGACAATGCCCGTCTGCGCCGCTCGCGCTATACGCCATTACCCAAGGCGAAGTTTGATGCGACTTCAGCGGAGCGCCGGATCAAGGCGCGATATGATGTGGCCTCCCTTGACGCTTTTGGCGATTTCACCCGGGTAGAAATCTCGGCGCTTGGCGCGCTTCTCGATTATCTGGAGCTGGCCCAGGCCGGTGCCCCGACACGCCTGTCAGTCCCGCGCCGGGTTGAAACCGGGTCGGCGCTGGCGATAGATCCGGCTACGCGTGCCAGCCTCGAAATCGACCGAACCCAGGCTGGGGACCGCAAGGGCTCACTGCTCCACACGATTGATCGCACCGTCACACCGCCCGGCGCGCGCCGATTGGCCGAACGCCTGACACGCCCCTCGACAGACCGCGATGAAATTGAACGCCGTCTGGATGGGGTCGCCTGTCTTGTTGACGATAAAGCCTTGCGCGCGGCCTTGCGCGAACGGTTAAAAGCGGCGGGCGATGCAGAGCGCGCCCTGTCACGCTTACTGCTCGGGCGCGGCGGCCCGCGGGATCTGAACGCGTTGAAAACAGCCTTGGTGGAAGGCGAGGCCTTGGCGGCCCTGCTCTCGACGCGGCCTGATCCGGCCAATCTTCCCGGCGATCTGGATCAGGCCCGGCGCACACTCACCCTGACCGACAAGCCCGAACTGGCAAAGCTGGCAAAGGATCTCGACTCGGCTCTGGTTGACGACGTGCCGCTTTGGACACGCGACGGCGGATTTGTTGCGCCGGGCTGGGCGGCCCGTCTCGATGAAGCACGGCAATTACGTGATGATTCCCGTAAAATCGTGGCGGGTTTGCAAAAAACCTATGCCGATGAGACCGGCGTTTCAGGCTTGAAGGTCAAGCACAATAATGTGCTGGGCTATTTTATCGAAGTCACCGCGAAAAATGCGGACCCGTTGATGGAGGCAAGTGCTTTTATCCATCGTCAGACCATGGCCAATGCGGTCCGGTTTTCAACCGTTCAGCTAGGCGAGCTGGAGTCCAAAATTGCCGGGGCAGCCGAACGCGCTTTGGCAATGGAAATCGAGATTTTTGAAGGATTCCGGGATAGCGTTGGCCGTTTGGCCAACGAAATCCGGGCATTGGCACATGCGCTCGCCGCATTGGATTGTGCTGCGGGCTTGGCGCAGTGGGCCGTCGAGACCAAGGCTGTTCGCCCCGCTATTGAAGACGCGCCGGTATTCGACGTGCAGAGCGGCCGCCATCCCGTGGTTGAGGCCGCGCTGACACGAAGCGGCGATCCGTTCACGCCCAATGATTGTGCGCTCGACGGGCAAGGCGAAGTCGCGGCGCGCCTGACGCTGGTCACCGGACCGAACATGGCCGGTAAATCAACCTATCTGCGCCAGAACGCCCTGATGATAAT
>CAXBKM010000111.1:0-6450 GCA_963976265.1 uncultured Maricaulaceae bacterium | reverse complement strand
GTCCGCCGACATGTTGATGCCATTGGCATAGGCCAGACCATCGGCAACGATGCGCCCGCTCTCGCCGTCAAAATAGGACACACTCGCCAGCGGTAGACCGAGATAGGCTTCCAGATTGCTCATGAAACCGGTCGGATAGGCCCGGTCATTGGTGGCGTAAAATTGGCGTGGCCCAACAGCCAGTACATCATTGGGCGATGTCAGCGCGGCATGGGTCACGGTCTCGGCGTGACTCAAGGACCCATCACTGTCGATATCGAAAATCTCAATCGTGTGATCGTGCGGCGTGCGGTGATTGACAACAAACAGGCGTTTTGACTGATCCTCGCCCGTCCACAGGCTGATGCCGTGCGGATGAAATATATCCGGCATGTCGCCAGACACATCGCGCAGGGTCTGCGAGCCATCCAGCGACAGCGCGTAAATCGCACCGCGCGCACCATCGCGCCGGTCATCGGTTGAGATGAAAGCCAGTCCGGCGTCATGGTCTATCGTAATATCTTCGGTGCCGGGCGCAACGACCAGCGCCTCACAGCGGTCGGTCAGCACGGGTTGCAAATCGGCCAGCACACCGGATGCAGGCCCAATGACAAAGGCAAGCCGCGTTAACAACGCCAGCAAAATGACAGCAATAATTATCAACCCGATACGCATGACATCCCCCGCTTTCAGAGCTGGCGATGAAACTAGCGCGCACCATGCAATCTGTCGCCTGCCTTGAGAGGGTGGGACCTAATTCCGCCCCCAGCGCGCATTCCAGCCTCGTTCGTCGACATGAACAAACGGGCCATGAGCCGATGTTGAGCCATACTCACCCAATCCGCCGTGAAAATCCTGCCAGTCGGGGCGATTGAGCAAACCGTCAATGAAATCATACAAAACCGCTGCGTCGGCGCGATCCAAATGACCATCGGCATTGAGGTCGTCCATGACTCCATCGCCATTCGTGTCGATATAGATATCGGCGGCACCGCCATAGACATGACGAGAGTGCCGACCGTTTCCGATCCCCGCATTATAGGCAGGTGTCCGATAGCCACTCATCATGACAAAACCGTCAGTCCGCCAACCGGCCCTGTTCACTTCAGCCAAAATGCGCTCGAGTTTGATCAGAAGGCGTTCCTGAACCACCGCATAGCGCGGCCAGCCACCAGCCTGTTTGCAAAGAAATTGTCCGAGCGTGAAGTGCGGCGCGATTTCCATTGTTGTCATTTCAGGCGTGACCTCGATGAATCCACGTGGTGCGCGATACACATCAAGGCCCCGATAGGGCGCGTCGGGATAATCGCCGATGCGATATCCCTCGAGCACACCATCCTCGATCTCTGCGGCCGGTCGCAGCACAAAGATATTCAGCGTGATGGTTTCACCGTCTGCGGCTGTCGCCGTAATCGTGTGATGGCCAGGACTGTTCGGCGCAGTCCAGCTCATATCGCGCCCATTCAAGCGCTCGACAGGAATGCGACTATTCAGCATTACCCCTGACGGCACTGAAAGCGTTAAACGATCCCCTGGCAGAGCCGATACCGACATGACTCGGTATTGGACATTCATGTCGCCATTGACGGTAAGCGCGAACCGCGTCCGCCCATCGTCAAATCTTTCCGGTTGACTACGGTCTGCAGGGGAAACATCCACCGTATTTGCCGCCAGATCAGAAGCTGCCGCTGCACTCGTCAACGACAGACAGAGCAAGCTGGTTATGGCGCTCTTCATTTTGCAATTCTCCATAAAGCCCGGGTTCTGACAGGGCGGCCATCACGCGATCATCCCGCCCGTAGATATCCGGCACAAATTGGACCAATCCATCATCATCGATGAATGCGGTGAAATAGAGGAAATGGACTTCAATCGGCTGAACCAGCTCAATGCGCGTTTCCCGCCCCGATTCAACTGCCTGCTCAACGGCATCATTGTCCAGGTCTGTGCCGACCTGAACGGCCCAACCTGCCAAACCCACGGGATCTTGCACGCGGACACATCCCGATGAGAATGGTCGCGCAGGCCGTTCAAACAAGGTCCGCGACGGCGTGTCATGCAGATAGGTGTTGTGCGGATTGGGGAATATCAACTTGACCCGGCCCAGCGCGTTGAGCGGTCCAGGGGCCTGGCGCAAACGGTAGGGGAAACGCGACGCCGAAACCTGGGACCAATCGATCAGAGACGCATCTAAAACCTCGCCGCTTTCCCGGTCGATGACCTGGAACCCCAGGCGCGACACCGCGCCGGGATCGCGCTGAAACAGCGGTAATTCATCACGCACGGCCAAGGAATGCGGTGTCTCCCACCATGGATTGGCAATCACGTGGGTCATCGTCGCGCTTAAGACCGGAGATCGGCGCGAGGGTCGGCCAATAATAACATCATGGCTGGCAACTGGCTCTCCATTTTCGAAAACCTGTAGCCTGTAGTCAGGAAGATTGACCCTTATATGATGGGTGCCCAGATCGTCTGGCATCCAGCGCCAACGTTCCAAATTTACACGCAGTTCATCAATCCGGCGCTCAATCGATATGTTGATCCAGGCAAGCGTCTCCTCACCAACTACACCGTCGGCATCAAGATGAGCCTGCCGCTGCAAGCGGCGGACAGCCTGTTCGAGAGCATTGTCGTAAATATCGGCTGGCGAACTTTGCGCCGAATCCATCCCATCCACAGGACCCTCGGCGACCACAGGTTCGATTTCACCCAGGACTTCAAGCCTCGCTCGCAATAGCGCAACATCCGGATCGATATCTCCGGGATGCAGGGTGCGCGCGAAATTCAGCTCAGAGCCATCGATTTCGGGAACACGCAATTGATACCCAATCAGGGTTTTTCGAAGCGCGTGATAGTCTTGATAGGGCGGCGACAATGCCTCCAAGCTCGCTTCAATACGGTTTGAAGCCAATGCCTCGCCTAAATGCGTCGGAAGATCAGCACGTCTCGGAGCAAACGGCCAACGGACCGCGTGATCAGGCGGGACGCGCCCTTGCAGCAAATCCCGCGCTAGATCGAGATAGGCCCGGGTCGCAAACCGGTCCGGGTCAACACCCGCCGGATAAGGTGAAAAACCAAGGAAGGTATCCAGTCCGTAGTCCGCCGGATCAAGCCCATGCGTTCGTGCGTTGTCGATTGCGTTCAACAGGGATGGCAAGGCATTGGGTGAAATGTCCTCGGACCAGGCGGGCGCGTTGTCACGGTCTTCATAGAAATCGTCCAAATCATTGGACTGAGCCTGCAACATCACCGGCGTCGCAAGCCAGAGCACAATCACCCAGAAAAACCAAAGCCAAGGCGCGCCGTTTTTATCCATAAAATATATATGGTTTTCTTTACCCGCGAATTCAAGACCGGTTGGCATGGGCTCGCCAAATGCCTATCGAGGACCTTCCTGATCCTTGATTGGAGATAAAAGTGACGGACGCGCGTAGACCCCTGGCCTTTTCCGGATCACCGCTCGACCGGGCTGAAGCCCTGCGGCGCAATGTAGAGGATTTGGATGCGCTGGCGCGACACCCTGAGGCGCGGCGCATTGTTTTGAAGGGCGGTGAGCCCTTGATCTCGGTTGATGGCCAGCTGATCCGTCTCGAACTGAACGACACGGCATTTACCCCGGTCCAGGAGTTGATATTCCTCGGGCTTGAGGAGGGTCGACCCCTGTTTGCAGGGGACTGCGATTCCGAAGGCGAGCCTTTTGATGATTCGCGTTTTTCCGACCCGAGAGCTGCGGCCATGCGCCTCGATCTGGCGGAAACTGCAATTTTTTCGCATGCGCGGTCTTTGGTCCTGTGGCGTGAGCGGCATCGTTTCTGCTCAGCCTGCGGAACTTCAACACGCCAAACCGAGGGCGGACAAAAACGGGTCTGTGATTCGTGCAGGGCCGAACATTTCCCGCGGACCGACCCGGTTGTCATCATGTTGGCGGTCGATGGCGATCAATGCCTGCTCGGGCGCCAGGCCGCCTGGCCACCGCGCATGTGGTCGGCGCTCGCAGGCTTTATCGAGGTTGGCGAAACCATTGAAGAGGCGTGCGCGCGTGAACTGGAAGAAGAATCCGGCGTCAAAATTGATGTTGGCACGGTGCGCTATATCGCCTGCCAGCCCTGGCCCTTCCCGTCATCATTGATGATTGGCGTCATCGCACAGGCCACACAGACCGACATAGTCATTGATGAGGCCGAGTTGGAATCAGCCCGCTGGTTCAGCCGGGACGAGGTTCGCGCCATGCTCGGTGGCACGCATGCGGATGTCGATGTGCCGCCCAAAATCGCGATTGCGCGTCGCCTGCTGGAAGTCTGGTGTACAGACCGCGACGGTTCGCCGCTGGACGACCGCGATTGACACAGGTAATGGATGACTGAACGGCAAGCGCTTTGCGCTGTTGCCTGCTTGACGTGTGCGTGCCAAATACGGTCGCGCGTATATGAGATTATCTGGGGACGAAAATGGGCGAGCTCTTCTGGAATAAGGTTGCCGGTGCCGTAATTGGCCTGGTTCTTGTGGTGATGCTCATCGGTTGGGTGACCGAAGAACTCTACCATACCGAAATCGATAGTGAGAGCTTTGCCTATCCTGTGGATATGGCGGCGCTGCAAGGCAGTGATGGCCCCGAAGCGCCTGTCGTCGTTTATGACCTCGGCCTCTTGCTGGCCAATGCCAGCGCATCGGCCGGTGAGCGCGTCGCACGGCGCTGCACGTCCTGTCACACACTCGAGCCCGGTGGTGGCGCCCTTCAAGGCCCGAACCTCTATGATATCGTCGGACGTGCCTCAGCAGCGGACAGTGGTTTTAGTTATTCATCAGCGATGGCCGATTATGGCCTTCCCTGGACTTACGAAAACCTTGACAATTTCATCGCCAATCCGCGCGCTGAAGTGTCTGGCACAGCCATGTCATTTGCCGGTATTCGCAATGACGAGGACCGTGCCAATTTGCTGGCCTATCTGGCAAGCTTGTCCAGCGATCCGGTTGCTTTCCCTGACCCGCTTCCGCCCGTCGAAGACGAGATGGCCGAAGACGCGATGGTCGACGGCGACGCAGTGCTGGACGATGCCGGTGAGGTCGTGCTTGAGCCCGGTCAGACCCGCACTCTCGTCAATAGCGACGAATTGCCGACCAGTGAGGACCCAACGGATAGCCCGCTGGACGATACAAGCGCAGACGACGCCCCGTCAGATGACAGCGGGACCGACGAATAGTCAGTCGAATGCCGGGCGAATGACGCTGCGTATCGCCCCGTAAAGCGGCTCGATACGCGCTTCGGCATCGCTGAGCGTTTCTATCGTCGTTTCCATGAAGGTTGCATTGGCGTGGATAAAACGCGTTTCGTCGACCATGATGCCAACATGACCCGCCCAGAAGACCAGATCGCCGCGCTTTTTGGGCGAAGCGGGGTCAATACAGATCCAGCGCTCTGACAACGCTTTTTCCTGATCGCCGGAATCGCGCGGTACATTGACGCCTGCGGCGGCAAAAGCGGTTTGCACCAGACCTGAACAATCCAGGCCTCGGCTGTCGCGCCCGCCCCAGAAATAGGGCGTACCGACAAAGCGCTCTGCTACAGCCACGAAATCCGGTTCAAAGGAATCAAACGCGGCCAGATGACCAGCAAACACCCATCCACCATCCTGCGTCTCGATAAAGCGCTCGTGCGTCTGGCCCGCACTGATCTGCGCATTCATCGAAATCAAATGCCGAGGTTCCGACTTCAGGTCCGGCCGTGAATACACATAGGTCCGCAGCGCCGTCACACGGTGGGTGGCGTCACGTTCAAGCACCGCCAAAACGTGCGCCCGGACCCAGCCGCGATAACCATCGCGCAATGCCCGCCCCCGGACCCAGCCATCCCGGTTTTCGTCGACCACGAATTGCTCGCCATAGAGAAGCTGGGTATCAATGGAGGCGTCATCGCGCGGCTCGCGGCGCAGCGCGGTGACACCCACCGCAATCTGCATCATCTTGCTCATTTGGATGACCCATAACGCGCCTTGAGAGCGTCCCAGGCCGCGCGTGAACCCAGCATTTCACCACCCGCCGGGCGACCGGGTTTATCCTTGGGTGTCCAGGCAAAAATGTCGAAATGAACCCAGCAGGCATCCTTGACGAAACGACGCAGGAAGAGCGCCGCCGTTACGGACCCGGCCATTGCGCCATCGCCGGTATTTTTCAGATCCGAAATCGTCCCGTCGAGCTGGCTGTCATAGCCATCCCATAACGGCATGCGCCAGACGGTGTCGCCTGTATTCGTACCGCCCGTCGCAATCGCTTCGGCCATCTCGTCATCATCGGTATAAAAAGGAGCGACATCCGGGCCCAGTGCAATGCGCGCAGCACCGGTCAGGGTCGCAAAATCGAGAACCAGATCGCACTCTTCTTCAACCGCGCGGGCCAGGGCATCACCCAGGACGAGACGCCCTTCGGCGTCAGTATTGTCGATCTCGACCGTCAAACCGGCGCGTGAATTGATTA